>CAIRFY010000539.1 GCA_903877945.1 uncultured Oscillochloris sp.
ATTCTGAGCGAAGCGAAGAATCCCGGCCGGGATTCTTCGCTTCGCTCAGAATGACAGGACGCTATCACTGCGCTGGTTTATCGGTTTAGATCGGCCCTGCTCAACACGACCAACCTCCACACCCCACCACACACGGCCAGCCACGCAATACCCACGGCATACCCCGCCAGAACATCGCCCAGGTAATGGGCTTCGATGTAGAGACGACTGAAACCGATCAGCAGGACGAGCGTGATCACAATCAGGATCAGCATGACTCGCCTCTGTCTCTCCACAATCCGATCCCAGAGGAGGACTCCGACCATGCCATACGCGACGAGCGCAGCTAGGGCGTGACCGCTCGGAAAGCCCCAGTCAAATCCCAAGTGCAATGGGTCGGAAACCGGGGGTCGAATTGCATCATAGGCAACCTTCAACCACTCATTGAGTACGTAACCACCACAGATCACGACTGACCAGCGAATCAGGTTGACACCCTCGCGTCGAAACGCAAGCAGGAGTGCAACGGCAATACCAAGGATGGGGACGCCAGGATCCGCGAGTGCCGAGATCCATGTCATGACGCGCACACCCATCAGGGTCGTGTGCTGGTGCAAATATACGGCGACCTGGGTGTCAATCTGGAGCAGCGGGCGCTGTTTAAACACAACATCGGCAATGCCCAGAAAGGCCAACACGGCGAGTACGCTGATGGAACCCGCAGCGAGTAAGGCGGGATCACCCCAGCGGTGTAGTAATCGGTGTGCGGGTGTACGCTTGGGGTTCATAGAATGGGTTGCCTTTATAAATAGAATCTATGCGTATGATGCCTATTTTATCATCTGTGCGCTCCAACACAAAAGCGCAGTGATCACGTGAGATGGGGGGATTACGACAGGCAATATAGCAATCCTATCCGGGTTGTGAAGCGGTGCTCTCCGGCTAAAGCCTCGACTCCACACAACATCTCCCATAGGATTGCTATAAGACGATGAGGAGAGGACAAGTGTGTCCTCTCCTCATCGTCTCAGCGCATCCCTACAGGACGTATTCGCACGAACAGATCGTCACAAGATCCCTAGTCTACCTGTCAGGGCGATGCAGCACGCGAATAGCGTTCACAATCGGCACCTGATACCCCTTGCCATACGGAGCGAACCTAATGTTGAGCTGACCATCGGTTACTGACACGTAGAAGGTGTGTTTATCTGCGGTCAGCGGCCCGACTTCGCCGACAACATCGTGCGCCGGCAGCACGGCGTTCCCCTCAATGTAGACGTTGGAGATCCGTTGACCGGCCTTCTTTGCTAAAAGGTCAGCGAAGTACAGGTCGATCTGGTAGATCCCGGCGGGCAGCCCGTCAAAGCGATACTCGCTCGGGTCGTCCCGCTCGTACTGGAACAGCGGGCCGTCGTCGGTTCCGGCGATCTTCTTTGTCGTGCTGGATGCCTTGGATGCCGCGTTCGTGTAGCCCCACTTGCCGACCGTGAACTTCTTGTCTGCCGCCCAAACCTGCCCCGTCTTGTCGGTGTAGGACTGCCCGCCCGCGTTCACCGCTTGGGAATAGCCCGGCACGATCAGACTCACGGGAACCCGCAGCAACGGCTGACGACCGCTATTGCTGCGCACGAAGAGGGTGGCGTTGTACACCCCCGCCTGCATGCCGGTCGTGTTGAATGTGATCTGGATGCTCTGCGTACCTCCCGCACGCAGCGTCCCGCTGGTTGGAGTCTCCGTAAGCCACGGAACGTTGGTGAAGGCGGGCACGCCGCTCTCGACCAGGTAGACGGTGTGGCCGCTCTGGCTGAGCATCCACAGGTTGCCCTGCTCGTCCATCTCCAGGCCACCGCCGTTGTAGTACGGGCTGGGGTGGGCCAGCGTGCTCAGGACGTTACACGTATCCGGGTTAAGCTGGTAGATGGTGTCGTCGTAGCTGTTCGTCGCCACCCAGAGGACGTTGAAGGACGGGTTCCAGGCCAGGCCAGAGATCATCGGGTCCGACGGGCGACACTGGCCAAGGACTGCACCCGGCGTCGCGGCGCTGAGCCCGGCGATGTGGTAGATCACCCCCTCATTCCAGCCGCCGATGTAGAAACTATCATCGTCGGGTCGATAGGCTAGGCCGCGCTGCGAGTACATGCTCCAGGGGAAGGAGCCTGTGATCGAGCCGACGACCTTCCCCGTGTCAAGATTCCAGCAGTAGATGCCGTTGTCACCACCACTATTGACTTGGCACATCCGCCCGCGACCGGCATCATAGGCCATATCCGCTGGCCAGCCCCAACTGCTCCAGGGGGTCGCCCATGTGCGTCCCTGGTAGATTCCATCGACACTGAACTCGCGGTTGTGGGGGTTGGACGCATCCGAGAGCCAGACGTTCCCGGTATAGCCGACGCCCCAGGCCCAACCGAGGTTGCTCGATGACCAGGAGCGAAGTACCTTACTCGCCGCACTGACCGACCAGCCACGCGGTTCCTGACCGACATAGATCCCTTGAGTCGTACGTGCGTTAGGATCGTAGTTCGGGTTGCGGGTCACGCTGGCGCTGGCGGCTGCGAGAGCGCCGATCCGGCCACCGCCGGCCTCGCTGATCTCCCAGGTCGTATTCGCGGTTCCACTGTTGCGCAGTGTGAGCGCCGTGGTTTTGGTCTGCCCCGCAGGTAGGATCATCTCCAGTGTGGCTGGGCTCACCTGAGCTCGTGCAGTACTCAAGGTAGCGTTGAGCGCGACCGTCTGGTCTTGCCTGACCACAACCGGCTGACTCGTGGTTGCATAGTTGTTCGCCGCAAACTCGACCGTGTAGGCGCCCACCGGCACTTGTACGCGATAGAGGCCGCTGGCATTTGTGGTGGCCTGGCGAATGGCGGTGCCGCTCGCCAGCACACGCACGGTTGCCCCGTTGATTGGCTGTTGATCATTCTTGTCGATCACCGTGCCCTGCACAAAGCCCGAGGGCGGCAAGCTGTAGCGCACCGCGAAGTCGGAACTGCCGATCACCGGCTGGTTATACGAGTATTGGAGGCCGACCGTGCCGGTCTCGTTCTCAATACCGATGGTGGCCGAGTCACCGCGCTCGCGGCTACTGTCGCCGATATTGCGGTACTGGGTCAGGATCTTACCGTTCTCGAAGAGCACCACCTCAACATCAATGGTCTCCACCGAGCTACAGCAGAAGTGGACGTTGCGCCACTCGATCACGAACTGGCGGTTGGGCGCAGTGCCGAGTACCTTGGTGTAAACGCCAGAGTCATAATCCACGGACAGCTCATCCCAGAACGGGTAGATCGCCGCGTTTGGCGTGTACGTGTCAGGGATCGGGTTGTTGTATGGGTTAATCGGCGCATCGAGGAAGCTGACGAAGCCGCTGGTGGCAACATTAGCAATCTCGTAGGACTGGCCGTAGAAGGTGAACAGGAACGGCAGGGCCACCGGCGTCGAGCCGTAGGAGCCGCTGAGCGACAGGCGCGTGTCACCCTCGATGTAGCTTGGCGTCTCGACGGTGCAGAAGTAGCCGAAGGCATCGCTGCGCTGGGCCAAACTGAAATCGAGTGTCGTATCACCCCCTACCGTCACAGATTGCGTCTGAGCGTCGTAGCACCCGCCCTGTGATGCCTGTACGTCATACGTGCCCTCGGGTACGCTGGCGAAGCTGTAGCGTCCATCCGCGCCAGTGGTCGTCGGCGGGATCGGCGTGTTCAGGATGCTGACATTGGCGTTGGCGACCGGCGTCCCAGTGCCGCTGCGCACCGTACCCGCAACCGCGTGTGATGGGGCCGGACTGAGCGCAAAGTTCAGCGGCGTCGTCACCCCTTCGCTCACATCCGCCCCTACAGTCTGGCCGATGTAGCCGAAGAGACTGGCGCTGACATCATAGTGGCCAATCGACAGGCGCAGGCTATAGCTGCCATCCGGCCCGGTACTTGTCGTGCGGCTGTTGGTACTACTGACGACGTGGATCGATACGCCTCCGAGCGGGGCGCCCGCAGCATCAGTCACAACCCCTGCGAGGGTGCCAACTGGGCCACGCGGCGACAGATCGACAGCGGCGTAGGCGTCAAGGCGGCCCTCGCCCCAGACGTTGTTATCGACATTGCTCACATGGGGCATTGTCGAGCCTGGAGGCGGATACGCCGTCGGCGTCGGATTGCCCCCGCCATCGCAGCTCGTGTCAATTACGTCGATGGCAGTCTGGTCGAGCAATGCGCGGGTTGCGGCGATGTCTCCGACGAGGGAGGGAGCCGCCGACCACATAAGCGCGACGGTGCCTGCCACGTGCGGCGAGGCCATAGAGGTGCCGCTATACCAAACGTAGCCATTTCCTGGCACACTGCTGCGCACATCGACGCCGGGCGCGGCGATATTGGGCTTGATCTCGCCGAAGACAGACGGCCCACGGCTGGAGAAGTAGGCGATGCTGTTGTTGATATCAAACGCCCCGGCGGCGTAGGTATTCGTATAGTCGCCGGGCGAGCCGGCGCTCCCGCAGTACGGCCCGCTATTTCCATTTGAGAACTGCGGGAAGATGCCCGAGGCGACCCAGGCATCGACAATGCTCTGGTAAAAGGTATCGCCGCCTCCACCGCCCCAGGAATTATTCACAATATTTGGCCGTAGGTCAGGGCGCGGGTTGTTGCCGCTGAGGTCGGTGGGAGCCAAAACCCACTGACCGGCAGCCATCAACGCAGCGTACGAGCAGCCCATATCTTCGCAGCCCTTGGCGGCGATCCAGCGTGCGCCCGGCGCAACACCGATCTGGTTGCCGACCCCATCATCGCCAACCATGGTACCCATGGTATGGGTGCCGTGACTAGCGTTGTCGCACGGTGCGGTTGAAGGGTAGCCGCACACATTGGACGGGTCGTACCAGTTGTAGTTGTGGTCGAAGCTGCCATCGCCCAGGTTGCCACGGTACTGCTTCACCAGGGCGGGGTGATCGAACTGCACGCCGGTGTCGATATTGGCGATGACGATGCCCTCGCCGTGAACGCCAAAGTTCGACCAGACCTGGGGTGCGTTGATCCGATCAATGCCCCACTCGACCGTATTGACCTTGGCCTGGGCGGTGGCGGGCTTGGGCTGAGGGATGCTGAACGTGCCGTCGGCGATGATCCGCTCAACATCGGAGCGTTGCGCCAACTCGTTGATCGTCGCCGCGTCGGCAGTCAGCTTGATCGCATTGACCATCCAGAAAGGCTTGTGGCTCTTCCCGCGACTCTTGAGCAATGTGCGGACACCGGTCTGGCTGCGGTTCGCCGTCGCCTGGAGCTGCGCGACAACAAACGTCCCGCGCTCCTCCCAGTTCTTCATGCTATGGGCCGACGTGAGGTTAGCTTTTTCGCGCAGAACAACCCAGACAGTACTCTCCTTCTGCGTAGTGAGCTGCGACAGCACCACCGGATCGATGTTCGCCTGTGCAGCCGAGAACGATCCTGCAAAGGCCATGATGGGGATGACCAGGGATAACAAAAGGAGCACGGCTACAATGACCCTGATCCAGCGGGGAGTCCAACGAGGATTCATGATCACGCCTCCTGATACATAACCACTTCGAGCAGTAGCGCAAAAGCGACGCGGTGAGCGGCTGATGAGCGCGGCGAGCTTCGATCTCTAAAGAGAGTGCCGAGGCCCAGCCTGCTGGGTGGAGATGGAGGAGGGAGAACAGATTGAGCCCACAACTACAGGTCACGAAGGCTCAGCCTGCTGGATGGAGATGGAGGGAGGGGAAGAGGGAACAGGCTGCACATTGCGCACCATACCTGCTCAACACTCGGCTATTATAGAGGAGCTATACCCGTTTTAAAAAGATCTGTCCAATCTTATTCTTATTTACAAAAAATATAGGTACGAAGTCACGGAAGCTATTCACAAACCTAGTATGGTTCACTGGGCAGAACCATGAGCCGTTCGCCCGTCGCCCGCATCAGAACAGAATTAAAGGAAGCGGATCTTTTTAATTGTTCCATTGCGGGTGATCTGTCACGCTGAGCGCAGCGAAGCGTCCCGGATTCCGTATTGCCCGCCGGGACGCTTCGCTTCGCTC
>CAIRFY010000540.1 GCA_903877945.1 uncultured Oscillochloris sp.
TAGGGGGGGTGATCGGCGGGAGCCTTTCTGCGAAGATATTTACAACTGTAGTACTATCGGCTATCGGCTCTAAAGGCACTCAAATCGTCTTCGAAAAAACCTGCCGCTCAGAGGTCTTCGCCAGGTGCGCGTCGAGTTCCATGGCCAGCAGACGCACAAAGAAACGGCCCAGCGGAGTCACCTGGATTCGGTCGGGGAGCAACTCCAGAAAGCCGTCCTCGGCGTATGCCTCCAGATGCTCCAGGTCGTCGCCCAGGGTCTCACGCAGATCGACCCCAAACAGCGATTGCGTCAGATTGTAGGGCAGTTCCAGGTTGCACATCAGGTGCAGGATCACCGTGCGCCGTAGCAGATCATCATCGCTCAGCTTGTAGCCACGCACAATCGGCAACTCGCCCGCGTCGATCATCTTCTGGTAGCGACCCAGGTGCGACTCGTTCTGGATAAAGCGCCCGGCCATGTCGCCGATGCTGCTCATGCCGAAGCCGACCATGTGCAGTGCCGGGCGAGTGGTGTAGCCCATGAAATTGCGGTGCAGCCGCAGTTCCCGTGCCGCCACCGCCAGATCGTCATCGCGCAGGGCGAAGTGATCCATGCCTACCCAGTCGTACCCGACCGTTGCCAGCCGGTCAATCGCCATCCTGAACAGACTGAACTTCGTGAAGGTGTCCGGCAGCGCCGTGACATCGATCAGCTTCTGCTTCGGCTTGACCCACGGCACGTGGGCGTAGCTAAAGTAGGCAATCCGGTCGGGGCGCAGATCGCTGATCGCCGCCAGCGTCTCGCCAAAGGTCTCTATCGTCTGGAACGGTAGCCCGTAGACCAGATCCATGTTCACGCCGGTGAAGCCCAGGTCGCGGCAGGCCCGGAAGAGCTTCTCGGTCTGCTCGAAGGGCTGGATGCGCCCAATCGCCTCCTGCACCTTCGGGTTGATGTCCTGCACACCCATGCTAATTCGGTTGAAGCCCAGGGCGCGGATCTGCGCCATCTGCTCGACCGTACCGATGCGTGGGTCAATCTCCAGCGAGATCTCGCCCGCCGGGTCGATTGCGAAGTGCTGCGACAGCAGCCCGACTAGGCGCTTCATCTGCGCCTCATTCAGAAAGTTCGGCGTGCCGCCGCCCCAGTGCATCTGCACCACATTGCGCCGCTCACCCAGCAGCGGTGCGACCATCGCCATCTCGCGCTCCACCCGGTCGAGGTAAACATCAACCACCTCAGACCGGCGTGTCACGGTGGCGTTACAGCCGCAGTAGGCGCAGTGCTGGGCGCAGAAGGGCAGGTGTACGTACACCGAGAGAGCGTCCTCAGGGCGGGCGGCCACATCGCCCAGGGCTTCTTTATAATCCGCTTCGCCAAACGTCCCCGTCCAGGCCGGCACCGTCGGGTAACTGGTGTAGCGTGGCCCCGGCTTATTGTAGCGTGCCAGCAGCTCCGGCGAGATAATAACCTCAGACATGACCGCTCCCGTCTCTTAATTTTTGTTACGTTTATCGTCTACCGCCGGATAACCCTCACCCCCTGCCCCTCTCCCACTCAGGGAGAGGGGGGGGGTGAGGGCTGTCCGGCTCGAAAAGTATTGATCCTAGCAGCCCACCTGCTTGTCGGTGTCGCGGGTGCCGAACTCGGAGACCTCGGTGCCATCGAGCGGCAGGTTGAGGACATTCTCGGCCTGGTGCTTGATCAGCTCGGGGTCATAGCGGTCGGGAATAGCACCGCCGAAGGTGGTGTCGGCCACCTGCTCGGGGTGATCTTCCTTCATCCGGGCGATCTCATCGCGGGTGAAGACGCGGCTCTCGTCGAAGCCCAGCTCAACCTCCATCTGGCCGCCCTTCATATGCACACGACCGATGTCATAGAAGCGCTTCTCGAAGGTCGTCTTGGCGAAGGCGCGCAGACAGCCCATCATGTAGCTGCGCTTCTCCTTGTCCTTGATGAAGGGGTACTCCAGGAACGCCTTGCGCATATAGAAGCGGGCGTAGTTGCGCAGCACGCACTTGAGTACGTCCTCGCGCTCCATCAGATCAGGCTTCATGATCGGAGTAACGAAGTTGTACTTCGAGTAGTCGCGCACCTCAACCCGGTCGCCCAGATCCTCAAACAGCTCGGCGAAGGGCCAGGGAGTGTACATGTTCCAGTTGGCCATGTCCACCTTCCAGTCGAGGGCCAGCCGGTAGGTTTCCTCAATCAGCTCGGGGGTCTCGTTCTCCATGCCCATGATAAACTGGGCCTCAGCGACCATACCCGCGTCCTGGATGAGCCCGATGGCCTCTTTGTTCTGGGCGATGGTGGTCTGCTTGCGGAAGATCTCCAGGTTCATCTGGGCGGCGGCCTCCGTGCCCAAGGAGATGTGCATCAGACCGGCCTTGCGCCACAGGGGCAGCAGCGCCTTATCGCGCATAATGTCGGTCACGCGGGTATTGATGCCCCAGAGTACCGGCAGCTTACGCTTGGCCAACTCCTCGCAGAGCGCGGTGAACTTCTTGCGGTTGAGGGTCGGCTCCTCGTCGGCGAGGATGAAAAAGCCCACATTATAGTCGCGAACCAGGGTCTCGACCTCGTCCACAAACTTCAACGGGCTGCGCGCACGGTAGCGCCGCCAGAACTTCCACTGCGAGCAGAAGCGGCAGGTGAAGGGACAGCCGCGAGCGAAGTTAGGCACCGCCACGCGCACATTCATCGGCACGTAGATGTACTTATGCCACTCCAGCAGGCTCCAGTCCGGGGTGAGGTCGTCGAGGTTCGCAATCGGCTCAGCGGCGGGGGTGGCGATAACCTGCTCGTTCTCCAGGTAGGCAATACCCTTGATCGTTGCGCGATCCTTCTTGTCGGTACCCGCCTCGATGCTCCGCAGCAGCTCGACAATAATCTCCTCCGCCTCACCACGGACGATATAATCGATCCAGGGTGCTTCGCTGAAGACCTGCGTGTACATGAAGGTCGGGTGGATGCCGCCGAGGATCAGCCGGGCGTTGGGGCGCTCCTCGCGGGCGATCTTCAGGGTGACCTGGGCCTGGATGATCATGGGGGTGATCGCCGTGGCCATAATCACGTCGGGCTTGTTGATCCGGATAATCTCGCGCAGCTTATCGTCGTCGATATGGAAAGTCATCGCGTCGATAAAGCGCACGTTCTCAAAACCGGCGTTCTTCAATGCGCCGCCGATGTAGGGAACCCAACTCGGCGGCCAATTCCCGGCAATCTCGGCACCGCCCGCGTGGTAGTTCGGCTGGATCATCATGATCCGCATGCTGGTACTCCTTGAACGAAATAAAGGCTTAGGGATGGTTCAATCCAGCTTGACAGTTCAGCGATGAAACGATGACGCGGTGAGGCGTTCCGTATCGCCTCATCGCCTCATCGCCTCATCGCAAGACTGTAAAGCTGA
>CAIRFY010000541.1 GCA_903877945.1 uncultured Oscillochloris sp.
CGCAAAATGGCTTCGGGCATTTTGCATTTTGCATTTTGCATCTTAGACAAGGTTCAGAACAGCTTTACAGTGTGCCGTGAACGTAGCGCCGCCTTCCAGGTGGTCAGGAACACCACCGTAGGCTGGAAGCCCGTGCTACGAACTGTAAACCTGAAACCTGGCACCTGAAACCTTGTCTTACATTTTGCATTTTGCATTTTGCATTTTGCATTGGACTAATATGCCCACACCAGGATACATCCTCGACGCCTGCATCGCCGCCCTCAGCCTGGGCGACCCGGTGGCCATCCAGATCCACCGCGCCCCGGCGCTGCTCGCCGCCGCCGCATCCCTGGCGGGCCAGGGCGACGCCACGGCGGAGGTGCGCTCGTGGTCTGAAATCCAGGGCCGTGGTTCCTACGCTCCGCCCCCCGCGCCCTTCCCGCTGCTGCCCACCGCCCCGGCCTTGATCTGGGACATTGGTAAAGACGCCCCGCCGGAGCGTCTCTACGAGTTGCTGGCCTGGCGCTACCCTGATAACCATCCCGTGACACTGCTCGCCCTCGATGATGCGGGCGCGATCACAACGATCACACAACTGACCCTCGCTGATCTCGTGACATTGTGCATTGTGCATTGTGCATTGTGCATTGTACATCTCCCCCCCCTGCCCATCGCCGCCGACCACCGTGGCTCTGAGGGGTTGCACTGGGTCGTGTCGCGCCTGCTGGCCCCCGGCGGCTGCCCCTGGGATGTCCGGCAGACCCACCAGTCTTTGCGTGGTGCCCTGCTGGAAGAATCGTATGAGGTGCTGGAGGCGCTCGACGCCGACGACATGCACGGTCTGAGCGAGGAGTTAGGCGACCTGCTGATCGCCATTTTTGCACACAGCGAGATGGCCCGTCAGGCTGGAACCTTCAGCGTCGCCGATGTGTTCGGCCAGGTGACCGCCAAACTTATCCGGCGTCACCCCCACGTCTTTGGCGACGTGGCCGTGGATGGCGAGGGCGAGGTATTGCAGAACTGGGATCAGATCAAGGCCGCCGAACTGGCCGAGAAGGGCCGCTCGCGCCCCAGCGCCCTCGACGGCGTGCCGCCCGCCCTGCCCGCCCTGGCCGCCGCCCAGAAACTCGGCAAGAAGGCATCGCGCACTGGCTTTGCCTGGCCGGACGCCGCCAGCGCCTGGGCCAAACTGCACGAAGAACTGGGCGAACTAGAGGCCGCCGTGGAGAGCGGCGATCTCGCGCATACCGCCGAGGAACTTGGCGACCTGC
Source organism: uncultured Oscillochloris sp. (assembly GCA_903877945.1). Lineage (GTDB taxonomy): Bacteria > Chloroflexota > Chloroflexia > Chloroflexales > Chloroflexaceae > Oscillochloris. The sequence continues at coordinate 1,254 of CAIRFY010000541.1, forward strand.
TCTTCATCGTCGCCCGCCTCGCCAGTTACCTCAATCTGGACGCCGAGGCCGCCTTGCGCGAGGCTAACGCCAAGTTCCGCCGCCGCTTCACCTTTATCGAGCAGTCCGCCGCCGCCGAGGGCCGCCCCCTGTCCGCCCTCTCGCTCGACGAGATGCTCGCCCGCTGGCGCGAGGCAAAGCGTATCCCCCATGCCCCCGCCAATTGACATCTACATCGGCGACATCGTCCAGATGCGCAAAGCCCACCCCTGCGGCGGGGATACTTGGCGCGTCGTGCGTCTGGGTGCCGAGATCGGCATACGCTGTCTGACCTGTGATCACAAGGTGCTGCTGCCCCGCGCCGAGTTCGAGCGAAGGGTGAAGCGGTTCGTCGAGCGCGGATCTCAGCAGTAAATCATACGATACAGCAAAAACCTTCTGCGAAGGATCGCGCCCTCTCATCAGGGCTGATGCAAAGACACCCTCCGGCCCTCACCCCCTGCCCCTCTCCCTCACGGGGAGAGGGGAGATTCCGCACCAGGACGCATCCGACTCCCCCTCTCCCGTTCAGGGAGAGGGGGCTGGGGGGTGAGGGCTGACCGGCGATCTGCGGACTTTGCAACAGCCCCCCCCCGCATCCTCACTCCAGGCAAACTGCCAGATCGTGCAGCGTGAGGGTGGTACCTGGCTTCGCACGACTGCGGTTGGCAATCACCTCCAGCGGAATGTCCGGGTCGCCCAGGCTGGAAACCACAAGGATCGCCTCGTCGAACCGCTCGGCGCGGGTGTAGCTGCTCGGCGTGATCAAACAGCGTATCCCGGCACCTACAGCCGCGAGCAGACCCTGACGCGAGTCCTCGATCACGAGGGCAACGTTAGGTGCGATGTCAAGCCGCTCCAGTGCCAGCCGGTAAATATCCGGGGCTGGCTTCTTGGCAGCGACGACATCGCCCGCCAGCACCGTAAAGCGTGCCGCCCGCGCCGGGCCGACGACATGTGCCAGCACGGCGCGCACCGCCACGTCTGTCGAGGCCGAGGCGACAGCGAGCGACCACCCCGCCGCCAAAGCCTCGTCCACAAGCCGAAGCACCCCCGGTCGCCCCGCAAGACGCCCGGACTCTACGTGTTCAGCGAAGATCGCCGTCTTGCGCCGGTGCCAGCGGGCCACCAGTTCGGCCTGGGCATCCGGCTCGACCGGAAGCCCGGCCAGACGCACAAACTCAGGGCTAAGCAGGCTGGCCAGGCGTTCCTTCCCACCGCTAAACACAAGCCGCTCGGCATAGATCTCCGGCGACCAGCACACGGGCAGGCCGAACTCCGCAAACATCTGATTAAAGGCCGGCAGGTGCCCGTCACGTTCCGTCTCGGCAAGCACCCCATCACAGTCGAAGATCAGAGCAGGCACAGATTACGTCTCCACTCATGGGGGTTTTAGATTGCAGATTTCAGATTGCAGATTTGCCGCAACAGGATGCGCCGCATGTGTACAAACTGTCAAGTACCTGCGAATCTTGTCATATTTCAGATCGGGCGATCCCAATCCAAGGGAATTGCCATCAGGACGCATCCGACTCCCCCTCTCCCGATCAGGGAGAGGGGGCTGGGGGGTGAGGGCTGAGCGGCGGCAGACCCCTTATTCGTAAAGTATTGCTACTGAACCCCCACGAGGTTCAACCGTTCAGCCTCCTTAGAGAGTGCCAAAATAACCTCACGGATCAGATCGTCAAGGGCCACTCCCAGTAAATCAGCACCCCGGATGATGTCGTGGCGATTTACTTTTGCGGCAAAACCTTTGTCCTTTAATTTTTTCTTCACGGAGGAGACTTCGACACTTCTAATGCTCCGATCCAGCCGCACCAGAGCCACAGCGGTCACAAAGCCACTCAGTTCGTCCACCGCGTAGAGCGTGCGCTCCATCGGCGACTCGGGCAGGATGCCGCTGTAGTCGGCGTGGCTAAGGATGGCCCGCAGCACCTCAGACGACCAGCCCTGCTCGCGTAGGTGGGCGACGCCAACGAAGGGATGGCCGGGCAGCGGGTCGGGCAGGGCCGCGCCGTCGATCAAGGCGTGGGAGAGCGCAGTGGTCTCCGGCCCCTCGGCGGGCATGTGCGGGTATCGCTCAAAGTCAAGGTCGTGCAGCAAGCCCACAGCGACCCACAGGTCAGCGTCAGCGCCGGTCCTCGCGGCGAAGTGGCCCATACAGGCGGCCACCGCCTCACAGTGCTTGCGCAAGCTCTCGGTCTTCACCCACTCGTAGAGCATCTCACGTGCACGCTCGGTATACATCATTAGCTCCTTATAGAATGCCCACCAACAGCATAGAGTCGCAGATAGCCCGAGGGCCGAGGCTATCACTAAGGATAACCCCGGCCCTCCGCGTTGTACTGCTGTAACGAATGGAGCCAATGGAGAGGCTCGAACTCTTGACCTGCTGTTTATGAATGAAAATGTACGGCACCAACTTGGTAAGATTTCGCACGGTTCCCGCATTCTAACGCGAAACCGCGAAAATTGCCAACCAGGATGGATACATTCAGCTTGACAGTCTTGCGATGATGCGACGAGGAGATGAGGCGATACGGAGCGTCTCACCGCGTCATCGTTTCGTCGCTGAACTGTCAGGCTGGGTTGAACCATTGCCTAAACCTGAAACCTTGTCTCACGACGAAAAGATGAGTCGCCAGCCGGTAGCTCGTTCTTCCATCGATTGATGGTGCCGAAATCAACGGTGTGTTTGCTGTAAAGAAGCTCTCCGCATGCCCATGTGCTGCATGCTATACTAGGCTTCAGCAACGCCCAGACTCTACCCTGTCCTGCTGCGGCACATCTGCAATCTGAAACATGGCTTAGTACTACAGGTGTAGTTTGAATCACCCCCCCTAGCCCCCCCGCACGCGGGGGGGAACAATGCATTGGTTCCCCC
>CAIRFY010000542.1 GCA_903877945.1 uncultured Oscillochloris sp.
CGATGAGGCGATGAGGCGATGAGGCGATACGGAACGCCTCACCGCGTCATCGTTTCATCGCTGAACTGTCACGCTGGATTGAACCATCCCTAAGGCATGTTTCAAAATGGGCACATTCAGCTTTACAGTCTTGCGACGAGGCGATGAGGCGATGAGGCGATACGGAGCGCCTCACCGCGTCATCGTTTCATCGCTGAACTGTCACGCTGGATTGAACCATCCCAGGTGTGAAATGGCGACAGAAAGACGTTACCCATGACAGATACGCTGATAGCCCCGCATGCAGACATGGCGGCCTACGCGGTAGCCTACGCGGGTGCGGTGATTTATGACGGTCGAGCGTGCGGACGGATCTGGATGCGCGGCCAAGACGCTGCCGCGCTGCTGCACCGCCTCTCGACGAACCAGATCGAGAAGCTCACGCCCGGACAGGGCGCACGCACGGTGCTGGCGACCCCAATTGGTCGGATCATCGATCTGCTTACGGTTCACCGCGCTGAGGATGGACTGCTGCTGGTGACGAGTCCCGGCAACGGGCCGATGATCTTTCGCCACCTGCGCAAGAATATTTTCTTCAACGATAAGGTGACTCTGGAGGATGCGAGCGAGCGCCTTGGCCAGTTGATGGTCTACGGGCCACAGGCGACCGTGGTGCTGGCGGGCCTGGGCCTGCCCGCCGAGAGCCTGACCCCCTACGGGATGCTGTCCACGCAGTGGCGGACGTGGCCGATATATCTGGCGAACTGCACGCCCCTGGGCGGGGGCGGCATAGCGGTCTATGCGTCGCCTGAGGCGTTGGCCGAGTTGTCGGCTGCCCTGGCCGACGCAGGCATCGCCACGCTTGACCATAACACCTTCGATGTGCTGCGAGTGGAGGCAGGTCACGGAGCCTTTGGCCGTGAGATCTCGCTGGAGTACATTCCTCTGGAGGCAAACCTCGGGGACGCAATCAGCTTCACCAAGGGTTGCTACGTGGGCCATGAGATCATCGTGCGGATGCAAAGCCGTGGACGTCTGGCTAAGCAGTTGCGCGGCCTGCACCTGTCCAATGGCCTCGCCGATGACCTGGCCCTCCCGATGCCGTTGATCGTCGAAGACAAAGACGCAGGCGAACTGACCAGTATTGTCGATTCACCACGCCACGGCATGATTGGGCTCGCCTATGTACGCAGCGCCTATGCCGCGCCCGGCGGGGTGGTGGAGGTGGGCGGTGTTTCCGCCGAGATTGTGGTGCTGCCGTTTGAGTAGGGGCGCGGCCCCACGTGGAGATAGCGAGATAGAATGGCACGCCGATCCCAGATGCCGATCGAGATCGCGCACCGGCGCGATATACTCCGCCGTCGGCGCGAGCAGGATCAGCGCGTCCTCGCAGCTCTCTACAACATCAGCCTTGCCTGTCGTCACCGCCCTACCCTGCGCACTATCCTAGAGACGATCTACCGTGAGTTGGCCCACGTCTTTCGCTTCGATGCGGCCTACATTGCCCTTTGTGATGAGGTGCCGGAGACGTTTAGCGTCGCTCTGCTGGTGGACGAGGGCGAGGCTGAGTATATCGAGGGGCAAGCATATGGGCCGCTCACCGGCACGATTGTACGCACCCGTGCGCCTCTGCTCTATCGCGACCTGATAAATGGGGACGAATTTGCCACCCCCAGGGCAATGTTCGGCAATGTTAAAAGATTCTCGCGATCCTGGCTCGGCGTCCCCCTAATGGTCGGCGTCAACACAGTTGGCGTGATCTCCATCCAGAGCTACCAGGTCGGAGTCTACACCTCGGCCACCCAGGATCTACTCCAGCGTATCGGCAACGTGATCGGCGTGGTTGTGGAGAACGTGCGCCTGATCGAGATCCAGGGACGGCTGAGCCAGGCTCTGACGGCACAGGTGACCGCCCGTACCGAGGAGATCGACGCCCTGAGTCGCATCGCCTCGGCGATGGTGACCCGCCACCCGCTGCCGACGATCCTTGACCACGCTCTCACCGTGGCTCTCACTCTCTTCCACTTCGACGCCGGTAATGTGCGCCTGCTTGATGAATTGCACCAGACCCTCGTGCTCCATGCCCATTGCGGATACAACCCCCAGTACGCAGAGGTGATGACGAACTCATCTCTGGAGACCAGCCCATTGCGTCGTGTGGTGCTAGAGGGTCGTCCGCAGATAATTGAGCGTGGCTGGCACACACGATTTGACCCACACCGCTTTCCGATACACGTCTTTCCCACTTTCGAGTGCGCCCTGAGCGTGCCCCTGAGCATCGGCACCAACGTGCTAGGCACCCTGAGCCTCTTCGGCCTGCACCCGCGCACCTTCAGCGAACACGAGGTGCGCCTCGCCCAATCGGTAGCCAACCAGATCGCCGTTGTGGTGGAGAACGCACGTCTGCTAGAGGAGCATGAGCGTAAAATCAATGAATTGCGCGCCCTGAGCAACGTCAGCCGGGCCGCTTCCACCGCCCAGGATCTGCGCACGCTCTTGCATCAGGTTCACGACGCCCTGAAGGGATTCATCTCTCTCGATGCCTTCTCCATGTTGATCTACGACCCCGACCGCGAAGTGGTCAGCGCTGCTATTTCGATTGAGGAAGGACGTACCCACAACTACTGGAGCAGCCAACCGCCGCCGCCACGCTCACTCAGCGCGTGGATTATCCGCAGCGGGATGCCCCTGCGCTTTGAGAATCTGCCCGAGCAGATCGCTGCTCTTGAGGACATTGATCGCTACGCCGTCAGGTCGGTACGCCCATCGATCTCGTGGCTCGGTGTCCCGATGGTTGACCGCGATGGTCGCGTGATCGGGGTGATCTCGGTACAGGGCGATACCCCTAGCCTGTTCAGTTCGCGTGACGAGAGCTTGCTGCATAACGTGGCCGCCCAGGTGGCCCTGCACGTGCAGAACGTGCGCCTGCTCACCCAGCGCGCCCGCCAGATCGGTGAGCTTGAGGCGATTGGACAGATCGGGAAGCTGGTCACGGCCTCCTACGACCTCGACCTGATGCTCGACGAGGTGCGCCGGGTGGTGGTCGATGCCACTGACGCCTCGGTGTTTTACCTCCTCGTCTGCCAGCCAGACAACCGCGCCGTCACCCACGCGGTCTTTGTTGAGGAGGGTGTGATCATCCCGCTGGATGTGCTGGACGTGACGGTGCGCCAGGGTACGATGAGCGACTGGATTTTGACCAACCGCGAACCCCTGCTGTACCACGATATGCCTGCACAGCGCGAAGACACCTCCCGTCGCGGGATCACCACCCCGCGCTCCGTCAACTTCCGTCATGATGTACGCTCGTGGGCCGGTGTGCCCCTCGTGGCCCGCGACGGCGAACTGATCGGGGTTCTCTCGGTGCAGGACTATCGGCCCTACTGCTACGATACGGGTACGATTACCTTTCTGGGGCAGGTGGGCAGCCACGTGAGCTTGGGCGTGCAGAAGGTGCGTCTCTTCGAGGCCGTTGAGGCTCAGTCTGTAGAGAATGCGCGTCTGGCCCAAGAAGCCCAGGCTCACGCCGCCGCTGCCGAGCGCCAGGCCACGCGCATGGAACTGGTTCACCGCATCGCCTCGGTGATCAGCTCTCGCCTCGATCAGCAGGAGATCCTGGAGATCGCCTCACGCGAACTGGTACAACTTTTTTGGGCCGACCATACCGGCACGGTGCTGTTTGTGGATGAGCAGATGGGCGTGTTGGCTGCTGAGTATCCCCCTACCGATTCCCTGGGCTTGCCGGTGAGTCTCCACGATAATATGTTGGTCGCGGAGATCCGGCGCACCCGTCGGCCCCTGCTGATCACTGATATCGCTAACGACCCACGCGCCGCCACCTCGCGGGAAACATTCATCGCAATGGGTGTCAACTCTCTTGTTGTGGTGCCCCTGATCAGCCGTGACCGCATCTTTGGCTCGATCTCGCTGGACAGCTACAACGAGCGTCAGATCTTCAGCGACGAGGAGATCGACCTCATGATGACGGTGGTCACTTCGATTGCCGTTGCCATCGAGAATGCCCAGCTCTTCGCCGCCGAGCAGGAGCAGCGGCGTACTGCCGACACCCTGCGCGAGATGGCCCGCGTCCTCAGCTCCTCGTTCAACCCCGACGAGGTGCTGCGCCTCATCCTCGGCGAGTTGCGTAAGGTGATCGCCTACGACACCGCCTCGATCATGCTGGTCGACGGCGACCAATTGCGCATGGTGGCCTCGCGTGGGCGTCCCGGCGGCGACAACGCACGCGGTATCAGTCTATCCCTGGATAGCAGCGCCGCCGGCGAGGTGGTGCGCCGTCGCGATCCGTTGCTCTGGGTGATCGAGCGCAGCGAGGGGGCGTGGATGCACATCCCCACGTCCGTCAATATTCGGGCATGGATCGGCGTGCCCTTGATCGCTCGCGGCAACATGCTCGGCGTGCTGAACATCGACATCCGTAGCGATAGCCCCGCCAGCTTTAATGAGCGCGATATGGAGGTGGCCCGCACCTTCGCCAATCATGCCGCCGTCGCTCTGGAAAACGCCCAACTCTACCAGGAGTCGATCACACGCATTGAGCAGGAGTTGGAGATCGCTCGCCGCATCCAGTCCAACCTCTTCCCGCGCCATTTGCCCCGCGTCGGCGGCCTGAGCATGGCTGCTCGCTGTCTGCCCGCCCGCGAAACCGGGGGCGACTTCTACGATGTGGTTGATCTTGGCTCTCGTGTCGGTGTGATCGTCGGCGACGTTTCGGGCAAGAGCCTCCCGGCTGCGATGCTCATGGCCGTGGCCCGCTCCACGAGTCGCTCCGAGGCCCGCAATCACGAGACGCCCTGGGTTGTGCTTACGGAGACGAACCGCTGGCTGGTGGACGATGTACCCAAGAATACATTTGTAGCCCTGAGCTACGCGGTCGTAGACCCGGAGTTGCGCCGGATGACTCTGGCTAACGGCGGGCATCTCAGCCCACTGCTGCGCCACGCCGACGGTAGCACGAGCTTTGTGACCGCGCCCTCGGCCCTGCCCCTGGGCTTGCTGATCAGCGTCGAGTATAGCCAGGTGGAGATCGACCTGGCCCCTGGCGATACGATCCTGTTCTACACCGACGGCATTATCGAGGCTCACGACCAGAGCCGCAACCTGTTTGGTTTTGATCGCCTAGAGGCTCTGCTCGTCCGCTGGGGCCACCTGCCTCCCGATGACCTGATCTCCCTCATCCTGATCGAGGTCGCACGTTTCGCCGAGGGTACTCCCACCCACGATGATATGACCCTGTTGGCGGTGCGGATTGGCTAACCGCTCAGGGCATGAGCAAAGTCAACTCCGGCCCCCTCACCCCCTGCCCCTCTCCCTCACGGGGAGAGGGGAGATTCTTCATCAGGATGCGCTCGGCTCCCCCTCTCCCGTTCAGGGAGAGGGGGCTGGGGGGGGAGGGCTGCCCGGCGACCACACGACTTTGCACATGCCCTGGCTAACCGCTACTTTGGTGTTGCCAGATAGCCTGCGGACGCGCTACACTCTCTTGTGGGATGTCAGAACCATGAGCCATCGGATGCGCCCCCATGTCATTTCGCGCCCGCCTCACCCTTGTCTACACCGGGTTCTTCGCCCTCGCCGTGCTACTGCTCGGCTGCGGGATCTACTTCTCCGTGCGCCAGTCGCTCTATGGCGGTGCCGAGCGCGACCTTTGGGCGGCCACGCAGCAGGTGCGGGCGATCTTTAACGCCGGTGGGCTTGAGCCGATCCGCACGCCTAGCGGCGAAATCTCGCTCTTCCTCAAGGGCGAATTCATCCAGATTTTCAATAACCCGAACCTCGGTGCCCAGGTCTTTGACCCCAAGGGTCACATCCTCGATAGCACGCCGAACCTGGATGGGCAGGACATCGCCTTGCCCCAGGGTTCTCTCAGCCTTGGCTCCGACGATATTAACGTGGGACTGACCTCACTGCGCGAGATCAGCGGCGTCCACATCCAGTCGCTCGTGACACCTCTGGTTCTCAAGAACGGCCAGGTGGTCGGCATCCTCCAGGTGTTGCGTCCACTCAAGGATGTGTACCTGATCCTGGGCATGCTCACCTGGATCTTGCTTGGCGGTGGCGCAATCGCTCTGACGATCACCGCCGTAGGCGCGGCCCTGCTCTCGCGCCGCGCCCTCCTGCCGATTGACCAGGTGACACAGACGGCGCAGAGCATTGTGCGGGCCGAGGATCTCGGCCAGCGCGTGCCGGTGCCGCCCCAGCAGGACGAACTGCACCGGCTGACGGTCACGATCAATGATCTGCTCGGTCGGCTGGAGGGTCTGTTCAACGCCCAGCAGCGCTTTGTGGCCGATGTGAGCCACGAACTGCGCACGCCCCTGGCGGCGATGCAGGGCAACCTGGAGATCCTTTCGCGGGGGACGTGCCATAACCCTGAGATTCTCGACGAGGTGATCGGCGATATGCGCCGCGAGACGGCCCGGCTCATCCGCATGGTCAACGACCTGCTTGTGATCGCCCAAAGTGACACCCGTCGCCAGACCCACAGCGAGGATGTGGAACTCGACACGCTGCTGCTGGAGGTCTACCGCGAGCTACGCCCCCTAACTGGCCCCGTCACCCTGCGCATCGGTGCCGAAGATCAGGTACTGGCGACGGGCGACCGCGACCGGCTCAAGCAGGCGCTGTTAAACCTGGGGGTGAACGCGATCCAGCACACCGCGCCCGGTGGCACCGTCACCCTGGGACTAGAGCGGCGCGATGGCTTCGTCTGTATGACGGTCTCTGATACAGGCGAGGGCATTTCCGAGGAAGATCTGCCCCATATTTTTGATCGATTTTACCGGGCTGATCGTTCACGATCTCGACATAACGGCGGTGCCGGGCTGGGTCTCTCCATCGTCCGCTGGGTTGCCGAGGCCCATAAGGGTTCGGTAACTGTTGCGAGCATCCCTGGGCGCGGCAGCACCTTCGCAATCTGGCTGCCACTTCCTGCTGATGCCGCAGCGCCGGTGGCGGGCGAGGCTCCCATCGAACTGGCCGCGTAGGTGTAGCCGCACTACTTTTCACATAACGAATCTCCCGCCGGGCAGCCCTCACCCCCCAGCCCCCTCTCCCCGAGAGGGAAAGGGGCAGGGAG
>CAIRFY010000543.1 GCA_903877945.1 uncultured Oscillochloris sp.
GAACTCCTCCTCCGCCCAGGTGGCATGTGCGCCCATCGCGTGTGTCCTTTCGTCGTCCCACAGGCCCAGCCATTTGCCAGCCCGTCCCCCTATCGTACCATCTCTCACGCCAGCATAAACGTTCTGGGTAAAGATATGCTCACGGGGAGAGGGGAGTATATCCCTTTCTGATACGGAATACTCCCCCTCTCCCGTTCAGGGAGAGGGGGCTGGGGGGTGAGGGCTCTCCGGCGGCACACTATCAAGCTGGTTTGAACCTTGTCCTAACCTGAAAGTATCCCTATGACCACACCGCCCTCCGCTAACGCTGGCCTGATCTGGGCGATTGCCGAGTTGCTGCGCGGCGACTATAAGCAGTCCGATTACGGGAAGATCGTTTTGCCCTTCACGCTGCTGCGCCGCCTTGATGGGGTGCTTGCCCCGACCAAGGCTGCGGTGCTGGCCGAGTTGGTGAAGCGTCAGGATAGCGGCCTCGATGTGGGCATCTTCCTGGCGAGGGCGGCGGGCTATAGCTTCTACAACGCCTCGCAGTTTGATTTCTCTGCGCTCATGGACGATGCGAACGGCATCAAGGCCAACGTGCTTGACTATGTGGCCGGTTTCAGCCCGAATGTGCGCGACATTTTTGAGCGCTACGAGTTTGAGAAGCTGCTCGCCAAGCTCGATAGCGCCAACCTGCTCTACCAGATCGTCAGTCGCTTCGCGAGTATTGACCTCAGCCCGGCGGCGGTGTCCAACGAGAGCATGGGTATGATGTTCGAGGAGTTGATCCGCCGCTTCGCCGAGCTGTCGAACGAGACGGCGGGAGAACATTTCACCCCGCGTGAGGTGATCCGCCTGATGGTGAACCTGCTCTTTATCGCTGACGATGATGCCTTGAGCAAGCCCGGTGTGGTGCGCAGTATCTACGACCCGGCGGCGGGAACGGGTGGCATGCTTGCCGTGGCCGAGGAGCATTTGCGGGCGATGAACCCTGCGGCCCGGCTGAGTATCTTCGGCCAGGAGCTGAACGAGGAGAGCTACGCGATCTGCAAGGCCGACATGCTGATCAAGGGCTACGAGGTTGAGCGGATTATCTGCGGGAATACGCTCTCGCACGATGGTCACGTCGGGCAGCGCTTCGACTATATGCTTTCGAACCCGCCCTTCGGTGTGGAGTGGAAGAAGGTCGAGGCGGCGGTGCGCGCCGAACACGTTAAGCAGGGCCACAACGGGCGCTTCGGGCCGGGTTTGCCGCGTGTCTCGGACGGCAGCCTGCTGTTTCTGCTGCACCTATTGAGCAAGATGCGCCCGGCGAAGGATGGCGGCAGCCGCGTGGCGATAGTCCTCAACGGCTCGCCGCTCTTTACCGGCGGCGCGGGCAGTGGCGAGAGTGAGATCCGTAAGTGGATCATTGAGAATGACTGGTTGGAGGCGATTGTCGCCCTGCCCACGGATATGTTCTACAACACCGGTATCGCCACCTATATCTGGGTGCTGAGTAATCATAAGACGCCGGAGCGCACGGGCACGATCCAGATGATCAACGCGGCGACTTTCTTTCAGAAGATGCGCAAGAGCCTGGGCAGCAAGCGTAAGGAGTTGGGTGAGGCCGACATCGAGCGGATCGTGCAGCTCTACGGGGCTTGTGAGAACGGCGAGTATAGCAGAATCTTCGCCAACGACGACTTTGGCTATCGCACGATCACGGTTGAGCGCCCGCTGTATGACGCCGACGGGAAGATCGAACTCGACCGCAAGAAGAACCCCAAGCCCGACGCCAGCCTGCGCGACACCGAGAACGTGCCGCTGCGCGAGGACGTGGCGACCTACGTGGCCCGCGAGGTGCTGCCGCACGTACCCGATGCCTGGGTGGACGATGAGAAGACCAAGGTGGGCTACGAGATTCCCTTCACGCGCCACTTCTACACCTACACCCCGCCGCGCCCGCTCGATGCCATTGACGCCGACCTCCAGCGCCTTGGCGCGGAGATCACCGCGTTGCTTGGAGCGATTGTGAAGGGGATGAATCAGTAGTACTACAGTTGTAGTTTGAATCACCCCCCCGGCCCCCTCTCCCTCTGCGGTGGGCGAGGGGGAGCGCGGCGATGCGGCCCTCACCCCCCCGGCCCCCTCTCCCACTGCGGTGGGTGAGGGGGAGCGCGGCGATGCGGCCCTCACCCCCCCGGCCCCCTCTCCCACTGCGGTGGGAGAGGGGGAGCGCTGATTGAAAGGTTGGTAGCGAATGCCTGAACGTATGAGCAAGCGACCGAGTCCGGCCCTGCGCGCGAGGAGCGTCGAGTTGCGTCGTGAGCAGACGCCAACCGAA
>CAIRFY010000544.1 GCA_903877945.1 uncultured Oscillochloris sp.
CCGCCCGCCTTCGCGGGCGGTTCCCGCGTCGGCGTAGGCCGACGCCCAGCCGTAGGCTCCCCAGCGGCGACTTCAGTCGCCCGCCGGGGGAGCCGATACACCGCATTGTACTGCGGTAAAAAAAGATGTGGGTAACGATATGACGGGGAGAGGGGGCTGGGGGGCTGGGGGATGGTCAGCACGAGATCGGCTTATTCGAACAGTATTGCCCCTGAACCTCATCCCGGAACCGGTCACGTGAACAAGAAGTCCGTACTAGGCACGTCGGGGAACGGAATCGGCTGCGCGTAGAGGAATGCGGCTTTGGGCGTGAAGTCGCCGAGGGTCTGGTGGCGCAGATCCTGCAACTGCGCCTTCTGCACATCCGTGAGGGTCTGCCCGACTTTGGTGAAATTGGTCGCGAAGTTGTAGACGATCACACCATCGAGCGCGCCATACTGCTCCATGAGGCTGAGGATCGTGGCCCGGTCGGCGGTCTTTCCGGCGATGAACGTGCGGAGTTCGCGGGAGATCTGCTTGCGCACCTCCACGATACTCGTCAGTGCGCTGCGCTGGGTGTCCACCAGGCCGGTGATCAGCGGTGTCTGGGCCGGGGTGAGGGCGGCGACAAAGGCGTTACCCATGTCGGCGGTGATGTTGGTGCCGATGCTGTAGCCGGGGTTGCCGACGGCGGGCGCATCTTTCATGTAGAAGGAGCCGAAGTAGGTGCCCTGGCGCTCGGGGCAGAAGTAGACATCCGCGTCAATCGAACCGGCGTACCAACTGAACAGGTCGCCCGCGTAGGTCATCACGGCAACCTTCTCGTCGTGGCTCAGCGGGCGCAGTTCCGCAGGCTCGTTTACCTTCGGCCACGAGGTCATGCCTTTGCCGACCATCGCGTCGAGGGCGGCTTTCTGTAAGGCACTCAGGTTATGCAGGATTGCGCCCATCACCTGCGCCCGCGCAAAGCTGATCTCACCGTCCAGGCGATACAACTCGGCGGAGAATGCCTTGACCGCATCCTCGTTCAGCCCGGTGGTGCCGGTGGGCAGGTCGCCAGTGAGCAGGCGGCGGAAGGCGGTCATCAGCACGAAACGCTCGTACCCGTACTGATTGATCGAATCTACCTGACTTTTGGCCAGCGTGATCAACTGCGCCTTCTGGTCGGCGCTGAGGATGGCGAGCATATTCAGCGAGGCGTTGGTCAGGAAATCGGTGTTATGGCCCATCTCGCTGGGGTCGTTATCACGCAGATACTGAAAGCCCCAGAAGTCGGCGACCTTGCCGGGCGGGAAGAACGAGTCCGCGCCGAGGGTGCCGGTCAGGAAGGCCAGCCCGTCGAAGGCGATGGTGGTCTGCTGGGCGTTGTCGGAGAGGGTCTGATCCATCGTGAAGGAGCCGGGGCCGGGCGGTGTTCGGTTGTTATCTGGCGCACCCGTCGGCGCGGGCTGCTGCTGGCCTGACGGCGGATTCTTGCCGCTGGGGGGCTTCGGCCCTTTGGTGGGCTTTGCTGCCACTGGGGCTACGTCCGGCGCGGGATGGGCGGAGGTTGTAGAACTGGAGCACGCACTCAGCAGGAAGACGACGGCGGTGAGTGCGGCGAGGAGCGTCTGGAAGGTTTTCATGGTGTGTTCTGCTCCTGGTTCAATGCGCGGGGCGGGCGTTGATACCCGCCCCGTAGAGGGTGTTGCTGAGATGTAGCAGTGTCCGCGCTTAGACAAGGTTTCAGGTGCCAGGTTTCAGGTTTACGGTTCGTAGTGGGCGCTTCAGCGCCTGTGCGACTGAAGCCGCCACTACGAGCATCGCACACGGTAACGGATCCGCGAACCTTGTCTTAGGCATGTTTCAAAATGGGTACATTCAGCTTGACAGTTCAGCGATGAGGCGATGAGGCGATGAGGCGATACGGAACGCCTCACCGCGTCATCGTTTCATCGCTGAACTGTCACGCTAGATTGAAACATGCCTTATCTCACGATCATAGGCAGGTAGACACTGAAGGTCACAGCCGCCGGAGCCATCGCCGTCACCTGGGTGGCGATGAGTTGGCCCGTGGTTGTATCGATGTAGGCGTTCACCTGCACCGTCGCCCCGTCCTGGATGACGCCTACAGTATCGTCAAGCAGCGTATCGGCAATCACCTGGTAGTCTTGTCCATTGATCGTCCACGTGACCGTAGGGGACGTTGTGGCGGTCAGGAACCTCGGTGCCGGGCCGGACATCGTTAGCCTGCCGGAGTTATCTTTATCACCAGTGCCGGGGGGCACGACGGTGCTGATCTTCACGATCACCATGGTTGCCGGGTCGTACTTCACCGTGACGAAGGCTCCCACACCCAGCGTGCCGTGGTCTTCGACGAACACCGTGTTCGTATCGGTCTGGTAATTCACGCCACCCACCGTCCACGTCCCCTGGTAGCCGGTGGCCGGTGACGCCGTGACAGTGCCATAGGCTCTCAGATTGGTGGCGCAGGTAGTCGCGTCTCCTACTTTGCTGATCTTCTTCGCGGTGCGTACCCCTGTCGTATCAGCCTGGAAGTAGACCTCCACACAGTCGCCGACGGCAAAACTCATGGAAGATGCGGAGCCTTCCAGACGGGTGTTCGCCGTAACCGTGTAGCTCGTGCTGCTGATCATCCACGTACCAATCGTGTCGGATACGGGTCGTGTGTCGATCAGACCAATCGCCTTGCCAATGCCGCGATGGTCGTTCTCATCACTCGCGGTTCGCTTGGCCGTGATCGTCACCGCGATGAGCGAGCCATCACCCGCACGCTGGAACTTCCCAGAAACCAACTGGCCGACGGTAAACGACCCGCCCGTGAGCGTTGCATCCAGCGTTGTGTCCGCCGTCACCGCCAGCACGAGATTGCCAACCGTCCAAGAGCCAAGCTCCCCCGTAGTTCCCGGCAGGTGCGTGATGTGGCCGTAGAACTCGTGATTTTCGGCGCTCGGAGTGCAGCGGTAGTTTGACTCGGTCTCGATGCTGACGAGGATGCGTGCGTCACTGTAGTAGATGTCCTTCGTATAGTGAACCTGGACACACGCGCCAACGTCAATTTTGCCGTAATCCTCCGTCTGGCTGGTACTCGCATTGACCGCATAGGCCACACCGCTGATCGTCCATGTGGTGTCGCTGCCACTCGGCACTTTATCCACGCGCCCGTGCGCCTCGAAGACGCCGACGCGAGGATCCTGGGCACAGGTGGCCTGGAAGATCGTCGCCACGATGCGGGTGGTACCGACCACGCTGTAGGTCAGACCCACGCAGTCACCGACGGCGGGCGGTGTGCTAAAGCTGGTGTCAAAAGCGGTAGTGTCCGTGACCACAAAAGACTGCCCGCCGATCACCCAGTCGCCGATGTTATTGCCGCGAGGCCGTGCGTCAACCGAACCACGGAACGAGCGGTCGCTGGAAGATCCTCCGCACGTGTCGTCGGGGCGGATGCGCAGAGCCGCGTTCTTGCCGTTCTTCACAACATAGGTCACATTGACACATGCGTTGACGGTTGGACGGATGCCGTTGAATCCATCGAAGAAAGTAGCGTCGCCAATCTCAAACGACAGGCCGCCGATTGTCCATGTGCCGTTCACGCCATTCTCCGAACGTGTCTCGATCTTGCCCTTCATTTCTAGGCGGGTAGGAATATCCGTCGTTGGACACTCGCTATCGGGAGAGATTTTTCTCGCAATTCGGGTTGTCGCACTAGGTTCGTTGTAGGCAACTTCAACGCAGGCACCGACCTGCGGCCCATCAGCGCCAAATCCGAGGAAGGCCGTTGTCTCAGTTACCGATATCGTCAGCCCGGCGATGATCCAATTTCCAAACAGCGTGCCAGCGGTAGATCGCGCCTCGACCTTACCTTTGATCTGTCTGGTCTGACCCTGAGGAGTACCCGTAGCCGTCGGCAGCGGCGTGCCAGTCACGGGCGGCGGAGGCGTGCCAGTCACGGGCGGCGGAGGCGTGCCGGTGCGGGTCGGCGGAGGGGTGCCGGAGACCGTCGGCGGCGGGGTGCCGGAGACCGTCGGCGGCGGGGTGCCAGTGCGGGTCGGCGGCGGCGTGCCAGTTACGGGCGGTAGCGGCGTGCCGGAGACCGTCGGCAGCGGGGTGCCAGTCACGGGCGGTAGCGGCGTGCCGGAGACCGTCGGCAGCGGGGTGCTGGTCGTCGTCGGCACCGAGGTCGCCGCGAAGAGGAAATCGGTATTGATCACACTCGGCAGCGCAATCGCCTGTGCATACAGGTACGCCCCTGTCGGGTAGGCCAGCGTACTGAGCAAGTCAGTGCGTAGCTTCACCAACTGCGCCTGCTGATCCGCGCTGAGGCTCTGGCCAACCTGGGCGAAGGCGGTGGCGTAGCGGGCGATGATGTCACCATCCAGCGCACCGTAGCGATCCATCAGGCTCAGCACCGTCGCGCTGTCCGGGGTCTGACCGGCGATGAATTGCCGCAGCAGCGTCGAAACGTCTTTCCGGCGGTCAACGATCTCGTACAACGCCGGTTTCTGGCTTGTCACTAGGTCTGTGACCAGGGCCGCCTGGGCGGGGGTAAGGGCCGCGAGGAAGGCGTTGCCCAGATCGGCGGTGATGTTCGTCCCGATGCTGTAGCCAGGATTGCCGACGGCGGGCGCGTCCTTCATGTAGAAGGAGCCGAAGTAGGTGCCCTGGCGCTCCGGGCAGAAATAAACATCCGCGTCAATCGAACCAGCGTACCAACTGAACAGGTCGCCGGCGTAGGTCATCACGGCGACCTTCTCGTCCTGGCTGAGCGGGCGCAGCTCCAGCGGCTCCGTAACCGTCGGCCACGAGGTCATGCCTTTGCCGACCATTGCATCAAGGTAGGCGTGCTGCGTGGTGTCGAGGTTCGCCAGGATGTTGCCCATCACCTGCGCCCGCGCAAAGCTGATTTCACCATCGAGGTGGTAGAGTTCTGTCGAGAAAGCTTTGACCGCATCAGTGTTCAGGCCGGTGGTGCCGGTGGGCAGGTCGCCAGTGAGCAGGCGGCGGAAGGCGGTCATCAGCACGAAACGTTTGTACCCGTACTGATTAATCGAATCTACCTGACTTTTAGCCAGCGTGATCAACTGCGCCTTCTGGTCGGCGCTGAGGACAGTGAGCATATTCAGCGAGGCATTGGTCAGGAAATCGGTGTTATGGCCCATCTCGCTGGGGTCGTTATCGCGCAGGTACTGAAAGCCCCAGAAGTCGGCGACCTTGCCGGGCGGGAAGAACGAGTCCGCGCCCAGGGTGCCCGTCAGAAAGGCCAGCCCGTCAAAGGCGATGGTCATCCCCTGGGCGTTATCGGAGAGGGTCTGGGTCATGGTGAAGGAGCCGGGGCCGGGCTGCGTGGTCGGCGCGGGCGTGCCAGCGGTGGGCGGCGGCGGGGATGCGCTCGGTGTGGCGCTGGCCGCGACGCCCTGTGCGCGAGCGGGCAGCGCAAGGCCGATGATGGCACAGCAGAGCAGGACGATGGGCCAGGGTGAGCGTGAACGTACGTGTTTCATAGTGGCCTCCTGATGATGGGTAGTAACGCACGCTTAGTCTATGCCCTATGGCCACCACGCGCATGTGTCGAGCGTCACGATCCGTGGCCGAAACCCGTGATCGTGATCATCCGCACCCGTGACAATTGTCACGGGTGCCGGGCCACATGCATGACCGCGCACACGGGCCACCCGTGGGCTTCCGTGCTATGATCCGTGGCAGAGGGTAGCTATGCCCCCTCACCCCCTGCCCCTCTCCCTCACGGGGAGAGGGGAGTAGATCCCTTCCTGACGAGGAATGCCCCCCCTC
>CAIRFY010000545.1 GCA_903877945.1 uncultured Oscillochloris sp.
CTCTCCCTCACGGGGAGAGGGGAGATTTCACAACAGGAAGCTTCCGGCTCCCCCTCTCCCGCGCAGGGAGAGGGGGCTGGGGGGTGAGGGCTGAGCGGCAGCAGACTCCTTATTTGAAAAGTATTGGTTACTCGGGCCGAAAAAAGCGCAAACAAAGAAGCCAGCTTGCGCTCTGGCAAAGCTGGCTTGATACCTCATCGTTGGCAAGCACGACTAGCCAGGGCAGGTGGCTGGCTGCTGACGACGGCGCACGGTGTCGAGACCCTGTGCAGGGCCGCCGATGGTCGCTCTCGGGCTGTGGGAGTCATGCCGCAACTGCATCTGTCCTCTGTCTGAGCGCCTACGTCGGCGAGTATACCATAGCCGCATAGGGTGCGTCAAAGTGGTATAATTTCCCGGCTATGCCAAATCCTACCCTCTATGATATGACCTTGGCCGATCTGGAGGTGCTGATACGCGACTGGGGAATGCCCGCCTTTCGCGCTCGCCAGATCTATCGCCAGCTCTACATCAATCTTGTTGATAACCCGGTGATGATGACCGACCTGCCGTTCAGCCTGCGCGGACGCCTGGCCACGGAGATCGCTCTGGGCGGACTGCGCCTTGTGCGTACCCAGGTGGCTGATGGTGGTATAACCCGCAAGGCGCTCTTCGCCCTGCCTGATGGCGCGGTTATCGAAACAGTGCTGATGATCTACCCCGACCGGGCTACGGTCTGTATTTCTACCCAGGCTGGCTGTGCTATGGGCTGCGTCTTCTGCGCTACCGGCACGCTCGGCCTGCTGCGTAACCTCAGTGCCGGTGAGATGGTGGAACAGGCGCTGTGGGCCAGCCGCGAGCTACGGCGTTGGCAGGCAGCGGGAGGCGAGGTGCCGTCTCTTGCTGATTTTCGAGACGATGGGGCGCGCTGGTGGGCTGATGCGCCCGCTCCGGTACGCCAGCTTAGCCGGATCTCGAACATCGTCTTTATGGGGATGGGCGAGCCATTCGCCAACTACGATCATTGGTGGGCTGCGGTGCAGCGCCTCCACGACCCGCAGGGCTTCAATATGGGCGCCCGCAGTATGACGGTCTCGACGGTGGGCCTGGTAAGTGGCATCCGTCGCCTGGCCGGTGAGGGGCTGCCGATCAATCTGGCGATCTCGCTCCACGCCCCCGATGACGCCCTGCGTAGCACGCTGATCCCGATTAACGACCGCTTCCCGATTGCGGATTTGCTCGCCGTAACCCGCGAGTATACCGCCCGCACGGGGCGGCGCGTCTCGTTTGAGTATGTGCTGCTCCAGGGTCGCAATGACTACCCGCACCAGGCTTTGGCTCTGGCGAAGCTGCTGCGCGGTCATACCGCCGAGGGTGCCGACCGGGGTGTGCCCCTGCTTTGCCACGTGAACTTGATTCCCTGGAACCCGGTGCCCGGATCGCCCCTGGGCCGCTCTGAGCGCCTGCGCGTGGCGGCCTTCCAGCAGGTATTGGTGGATTACGGCGTGGCCTGCACGGTGCGTGTCGAGCGCGGGGCCGAGATCGCCGCCGCCTGTGGCCAATTGGCTGGAGCGAATTAAAAATGCAGAATGCAGAATGCAGAATGCACAATGTTGCTCGGTCGTCTTCTCTTTACGTCGTGTGTGCATTGTGCATTCTGCTCCTCGTCGGCTGCGCCGGAAATCCACCCGCACCTACGCCGATGGTTGCACCGACACCTGTCCCGGCCCCGGCCCTCGCCCCCACGCCCGTGAGCCTCGGCAACGGCGGGACGCTGATCATGGCCCTGGGTGCCCGTGACCCGAGTACCCTTGACCCGGCCTTGGCGATTGATGTCACTAGCGCGTTCATCATTCGCCAGCTCTTCAGCGGCCTGACCCGCCTCGATAGTAAGCTGGAGGTTCAGCCCGACCTCGCTGAGTCCTGGCAGGTCTCGCCAGATGGTTTGACCTACACGTTTACGTTGGGTAAGAGCATCCACTTTGCTGATGGTCGGCGGATCACGTCGGCGGATGTGGTCTACTCGTTTGAGCGGGCCAGCGACCCGAAGCTGGCTACGTCTCTACCGGCGTCTACCTATCTGGGCGACATTGTCGGCGTGCGCGAGCGGCTTGCCGGTAAGGCGGATCATATTGCGGGCCTGAGCGCCCCCGATGATCTGACGGTGGTGATCCGCATTGACTCGGTAAAGAGCTACTTCCTGGCTAAGCTCTCCCATGTCACCAGCTTTGTGGTGGACCGGCGGGCGGTTGAGGCGGATGCCACCGGCCATTGGCTGGAGCACCCCAATGGCAGCGGCCCCTTTGAGATTGAGCAGTGGCAGCATAACCAACTGCTTGTCCTCAAGCGCAATCTGAATTTTTACCGCGAGCTGCCGAAGCTTGACCGGGTGCGTTTTCTGATCGGTGCGGCGGCCAGTAACGCGATGGTTCTCTATGAGCAGGGTGATATTGATGTGACGGACGTGCCTTCAACGGACTTGGCTCGTGTGCAGGACACCGGCAACGCGCTGTCGAAGGAGTTGCTGCATATGCCGCAGCTTTCGACCTTCTATTTGGGCCTGAATGTGACGATGCCGCCCTTCGACGACCTCAAGGTGCGTCAGGCGTTCGCCTTGCTGATCGACAGGGCGAAGCTCGCGAAGGTGTCCCTGAACGGGACGGGCGATGCGGCGTGGGGCATTCTGCCTCCCGGTATGCCCGGTTACGACCCGCAGTTGCCGCCGGTTCAGGCCGACATCGCCAAGGCGAAGGCGCTGATCGCGGAGTCGCGCTACGGTGCCGTCGATAAGCTCCCGCCCATCGCTGCCTACGGAAGCTGGGCTGGTACCCTGAGCAAGGTGGCGAACGAGGAACTGGGCATTGTGATCGAGGTACGCAGCTATGAAAAAGAGGGCAATTTCCAGAGCGCCCTAGTCCAGAAGCAGATCCAGATCTATGGCAGCGGGTGGATTGCTGACTACCCCGACCCCGAGAACTTCCTAGACGTGCTGTTCCACGGGGGGAGCGGCGAGAACCATACCGGCTACGACAACGCGCAGGTCAATGATCTGCTGAACCGGGCTGCGGTGGAGAAGGACGAGACGCAGCGCTTCGCGTTGTACCACCAGGCCGAGCAACAGATCCTGACTGATGCGCCGGTGATCCCGCTCTACCACGACATCGCCTACACGCTGGTGAAGCCCTATGTCCACGGGCTGGTGATGACGCCGATGGGAATTTTGGATCTCTCGACGGTTGAACTGGCGAGATAGAATTCAGTTAAGAAATCTCCCTTCTCTCCTTGGGAGAGGGGCAGGGGGTGAGGCGGAAAGGCCAGGTATGTCCAAGGTACAAAACATAAAGGGGATGCGTGATCATCTGCCCCAGGCGATGATGTTGCGCCAGCACATTGCCGCGACGATTACGGGGGTGTGTGAGCGCCACGGCTTTGAGCCGCTCCAGACGCCGATTATCGAGTACGCCGAGGTGCTGGAGGGGAAGTTGGGCGATGATGAGAGCCTGATCTATCGCTTTGAAGATCACGGCGGCCGCCGCCTGGCCCTGCGCTACGACCAGACCGTGCCGCTGGCCCGTGTGGTGGCTCAGTACGCCGGGCAGATCACCCTGCCCTGGCGGCGCTACGCCCTCGGGCCGAGCTACCGGGGCGAGCGCCCGGCTCGCGGGCGCTACCGCGAGTTCTACCAGGCTGACGCCGATATTGTGGGTAGTAGCTCGCCCCTCGCCGATGCCGAGATCATCGCGATACTTACCGAGGCTCTGTCAGCCCTGGGTTTTCCTGACTTTGTCACGATGCTCAACCACCGCCAGGTGATCGGCGGGGTCGCCCGCGCCAGCGGTTTGGATGAGGCGTCGGCTGGCAGGGTCTACCGGGCTATTGACAAGTTTGATAAGATCGGTGCCGACGGGGTGCGGGATGAACTGCTGCGCGGCGATGTCTCCCCGCAGGCGGTCGCGCAGATTCTGACCCTCGTGCAGATCGATGGCGCGCCCACCGATGTGTTGCAGGAGCTGTCCGAGCGCCTCAGCGGTGACGAACGAGCCTTGGCGGCCCTGGCGAACCTGCGGGCGATCATCGGTGGCCTTGAGCAGATGGGCGTGCCTCCCGAGCGCTACAAAGTGACTCCGCGCCTGGCCCGTGGCCTCTCGTACTACACGGGCCTGGTCTTTGAGACGGCCACGCCGCACTGGCCAGAGGGTTCGCTGCTGGGCGGCGGGCGCTATGACGAACTGGTGGGCCAGTTTGCCGGGCGTCCCATCCCCACCGTCGGCCTGGCCTTCGGCATTGACCGGCTCCACGATGTGATGGAGGAACTGAACATCGGCCCGCGCCCGGCCACCACCGCCGTCGCCTATGTCACCGTCTTCGGCCCCGAGCAGGCGGCGTCGAGCCTGGAACTAGCCCGCGAGTTGCGGGCGGGCGGGGTGAACACCCTGATCAACCTGGACGGCGGCGGCCTGGGCAAGCAACTGAAGGAGGCTGACCGCAAGGGCGTGCGCTACGCCCTCGTCCTCGGCCCCGACGAGGTCGCCCGTGGCGAGGTGATGATCAAGGATCTACGCGGCGGCGACCAACGCGCCGTGCCACGCGGCGAGGTTGTCGCGGCGCTGGGCTAGACTCAATACGTGTCGAATAGGGGGTCTGCCGCCGGTCAGCCCTCACCCCCTAGCCCCCTCTCCCTGAACGGGAGAGGGGGAGTCGGATGCGTCCTGCTGCGGAATCTCCCCTCTCCCCGTGAGGGCATATCGTTACCCACATCTCTACGGAAGTCGAGAGGCGTACCCAAAGCCCTGAGATGCCATACCGCAAAACTCGTCCCGTCACATCGAGCGCCCGGCCCGTAAA
>CAIRFY010000546.1 GCA_903877945.1 uncultured Oscillochloris sp.
AACCGGACGGCCTTTGACGAAAGCCTGGCCGAAGAGATCGTCCGTGCGATGCGCTACCAGACGATGGTTTCGTTACTCATGATCGATGTCGATCACTTTAAGCCCTATAACGACACCTATGGTCATGTGGCCGGTGATGGCGTGCTGCGTATAATTGCACAGATTTTCCGGGAGCAGGCACGTCAGAGTGATCTGCCTGCGCGGTACGGTGGTGAGGAGTTCGCGATGATCCTCACCAACACTGATATAGCCGAGGCGATGCTAACTGCCGAGCGCATCCGGCGGAGTGTTGAGCGGGCACCCTGGCCGAAACGCCCTATCACGGTCAGCATTGGCGCGGCTACATTCTGTGGCACCGAAACCGCAGAGTGGCTGATCAATCAGGCCGATAGCGCGCTCTATCAGGCGAAGGAACTGGGCCGCAACCAGGTCGTGTCGCATACGTCGGTGAGACAACGAACCGTTTTTGCAATACCGCAAAAGTAACGCTGTCATTCTGAGCGAAGCGAAGAATCCCGGCCGAGATTCTTCGCTTCGCTCAGAATGACAGGACGCTTCACAGCGTTACTTTTGCGGTATTGCCATTTTTTAACCTGCATAAGCGTGGTTGGATTCGTCAACCTGTGCCTCCGCCCACGCCACCAGGATCGCCCGGTTTATTGGCACGTGTGTCAGGAATGTGTACTGGATCGCCCTATCCATCGGGGCCGCATGCATCATCAGGCGGGCGTGCAGGCGCGTGAGCAGCGGGCGCGCCCGCGCATCGTCGGTTGCGGACAACACGCGGTACAGGTCGTAGTAAGCGCGGAGGTGCCGCTCGTGGCCGTGGAGATCGCCATCCGGCAGGTCGCGCAGCACCGGCTCGATCTGGATCATAGCCCCGGTCGGGTCACCCCATACCAACAGCGCATACGCCATCGCGGCCTGACCGCAGAGTTGGTGTACGCCGCCAATGCCCAGCGCGTCCCGCCGTGCGCGGTGTTCCTCGAACTGCGCCAGGGCGACCTCACACTCCCCGCGTGCGACGTGGAGGTAGCCCAGGTCAAGCAGGTTGAGGAGTTCGTAGTGACGGTCGCCAGTGGCACGGATCAGCTTTAGGCTGCGCGTGAAGTCGGCGTGCGCGGTGTCCAGGTCGCCCTGGTGGTAGGTGCACTCGCCCAGGAGGAAGAACGCAATCGCCTCAGTCTGGCGATGAGCGGTGATCTGGACGAACCGCAGCGCCTGCGTGAGTTCCGTGCGAGCTGCGGGGTAACTGCCCAAGATGACACGCAGCCCGCCCAGATTGAGCAGCGAGGCACCCTCGCCCATGTGGTTGCCGATCTGTCGGTGCAGGGCCAGCGCCTGGGACTGGAAAGTCAGGGAGGCGGCGTAGTCGCCGGTGTTGTACGAGATAAAGCCCAGGCGGCCGAGCGCGAGCGCTTCGCGCTGCCGATCTCCCAGGCTACGGCTGAACATCAGCGCCTCTGCCGCGTACCGCCACGCGGCACCCCAATCATCGACCGCGTGCGCCATCGCCAGCAACCCCTCCAGTTCGGCCCGGCGTTCCCCACCGGCCCGCACCCACGCCAGGGCCGGCTCGATCTGCGCCCGCGCCTCGGGGTAGCTGCCCTGCCGTGCGAGCATACGGCCCAGGTAAAAACGGGCCGATGCGGCTCGGGCTGGGTCGTCCGCCGCCAGGGCAAGCGAGCGCTCGGCGTTCGCCTGGGCCGCAGGGAAATCGCCCGTCGCCTCGTGATACGCGCTCGCACGCAGCGCGGCGTCGGCCTTGCGCTCAGGGCACCCAGTCGCCAACTCCTCCAGGGCGGCAAGGTCGGTCGCCTGAAGTTCGCGCTGCCCGAGCAGGGCGTAGACCGCCTCACGCACCCACAGGAGCGCCCAACGCTCCTCCCAATCATCCTCGGGTGCCAATGCCAGCGCACGGCTCAGGTAATCCACGGCTGCGGCATTGGCGTAGTCGGCCGCCGCCGCCTCGCCCGCCCGCCGCAGGTAGGAACGACGCTTCGGCAGGTTGTCGCTGCGGTCGTAGTGGTAGGCCAGCAGATCCAGCGGCGAAGAGTCCGGGTCGGCCTGTTCCAGCCAGTCCGCCAGTGCGCCGTGGAGCCGAGTCCGCATCGTCTGCGGCAGACTCGCGTAGGCCACCTCCTGGGTCACGACATGCTTGAACAGGTAGGCCAGTTCAGGATCCGGCGTATCCATCGGCGTTAGGCCGAGGCTGGCCAGTTGCTCCAGATTGCTCCGCACGCGGAGAGGGCCGCCCAGGTCGGGGACGAATCCCGGTAGCCAGGCCGCACGGAAGACCCGACCGACCACGCTGGCCACGCGCAGGGTGGCTCGCTCGTGTTCGGTGAGCTGATCGATGCGGGCGAGGACAAGGCGGTGCAGGCTATCCGGCAAATCCAGCCCCTCCAGCGCCGCCGGGTCGTCGGGCGTGATCCCCCGGTCGTGGAGGTAGTTGAGCAGTTCCTCGACATAGAACGGGTTGCCCTGGGCGCGGGCGGCGAGCGAGGCCACCAGCCCCTCGGGCAGCATAGATGTCCGCGTCGGGAAGAGCCTGGACAGCTTGCCCCGCACCAGCGCCGTCAGCTCGGCCTCGTTCAGCCCCTCCAGCGTCACGGTCGTTACATGCGGCAGCGCCAGCAGCGGTGCGAGGGCGTGGGCCTCTGCTGGGCGGGCGGCCAGCACGAGCAGCAGAGGCACGTTAATGCACTCCTGGGCGAGGTGCAACAGCAGATCCTGGGAGAGCTGATCGAGCCAGTGGGCGTCCTCAAGGATCAGGAGCAGCGCCCCACCCTCTGCCCGCGCCCCCTGGGCGGCATGAATGAGCAGATCCACGAGAAGCGCCTCGCGGGTGCCTTTGCGATCCTGCGGCGCGAGGGTTCGCGTAAACTCGTTCTCCGGCGGCTCCAGCTCCAGCAGCAGATCGAGGAGCGGCAGAGCTTTCGCCCGCGTCGGCACGCGCTCCTCCAGCTTATCCGCCAGCAACCGCAGTTGGTGGCGCAGCGGCGCATCGGGATCAACATCCAGCAGCGCCTGGATAATTGGCCGCCAGACGAGGTAGGGGGTGCGGGTGCCGCTCGCCGCAGCCGCACCCCCGTAGCCCACACAGCCGTGCCTGCGCGCCAGATGTACTACTTCGGAGACCATGCGGCTCTTGCCCATGCCCGCCTCGGCCTCAATGACCACGATCTGGCATTCACCGGCCAGGGCGCGCTCCAGACAGGCATTAATATGGGACAGTTCACGCATACGCCCCATCATCGGCAGCGCGTAGGCGGGCTCCTGGAGGCGGATGGCCCGTCGGCGGGCCAGGCCGGTCAGCGCGAAGACCGGCAGCGGCGCGGCCCGACCCTTGAGAAGAATCGGCGGGCGTGTGTCGAGACTGAACGCCTCGCCCAGAGCGGCCTGCACCCGCCCGCTGAGCAGAGTCTCGCCGGGAGCGGCACGGCTCATCAGGCGCGCCGCCAGATTCACATCGTCGCCCATCACACTGTAGGTCTGTCGGTCGAGGCCACCGTAGGATCCGCAGCGCATCATACCCTGACTGACCCCGATCTGGAAGGCGGGAAGCTCGATTTCGGCAGCGGTCGCGTGCAGAGCCAGGGCCACCTGTGCGGCGCGGCGGGCATCGTCCTCGTGGGCGATAGGCGCGCCGAAGGCACCGTAGAGATACGATCCCTTATCGCCGACGGTAAGGCTCAGCAACGTGCCGCCGGTTGAGGCGAAGATCACCTGGGCGCGGCGAACCAGGGCATCGAGACGCTCACCGGCCCGGTCGTCGCCATCGAAGTCGAGTCCGCCGAAGCGCAAAAACAGCGCGACCGCCGGGCGCAGTTCGGTGATGAACGTACCCAACCCGGCCTGCTCACGTTCCCAAACTGCGGGAGGCACCCAGGAGCGCAGAGCATCAACGGGTAGCGCAACCGGCACCCAGGGTGTAACGGCGGGCGTATTGTCGAGAGCGTGCAGCAAGGTAAAGCGATCCCCGGTCGCCTCATCCGTCCGCGATTGTCCGAACAGCGTGCCGGAACCCAGGGCAGCGACCGTCGCGTCGTCCAGCAGCACATCGCCCGCGAGGGCGATAACCTCACCTGCGGCCATGCGCGCCAGCGTCGTACCAGCCAACACATCAAGCTGCTGGATCGCCGGGTCGCCGACAGCGAAGCGCCGGGCCGGGCCAACCGCGATGGAGACCTTCAGGGCCAGCCCGGCGGAAGGGCCTGCCGCGAGTCGGATATCCGCAAACGGTGCCATCGCGACCTGGAATTCGAGAGCACAGGCCGCAGCGCGCGGGGCGGCGGGGTCGTCCATGTCGTCGAACCAGCAGGTAATAGCATCGCCCGCAAAGCCAATGATGCTCCCGCGCCAGCGGGCGATGGCCGCACCCAAAGCCGCGTACACCGCGTTAATCTGGTCGGTCAGCGCCTCGATACCACGGCGCGGGCCGAGGGCCTGCGTCAGAGCCTCGGTAAGCGGAGTAAAGCCAGAAATATCGGCGAACAGGGCAGCGCCGTGCGTGCGGTCGGGAAGATCTACCCCGGCAGCACAGGCGCGGGCGCGGTCCTCAGCCAGGTAAGCGCGCAGGGGATTCATCGGCAAGCCTTTCCGGGTGCAGATATGAGATGGGCAGCATGAAAAAGGCGGCGCGAGTCCTTATACAGGAAACAACGTCACGATGCGGGTACCCTCGCTGATCTAACATGACAATCGGGGCACTACCGCACAATAGTGCCCGGCGGCTGGTCGTTGAAGGGGAAAGCGTACCGTGGAAGGGAAAAGCGCGATAGACATGTGGTTCAGATCAACTTGACAGTTTGGCGTCGCTCAGCCCTCACCCCCAGCCCCCTCTCCCT
>CAIRFY010000547.1 GCA_903877945.1 uncultured Oscillochloris sp.
CAGGTGCCAGGTTTCAGCTTTACAGTTTGGCGACGAGGCGATGAGGCGACGAGGCGATGCTATCGCATCCTCGCGTCCTCGCGTCTCCGCCACACTGTAAAGCTGTTCTGAACCATGTCTAACGTGATTTTTCACCGACACAGGGCGAGCGTATAATAGCCATGTGGCGCACTCCTCTGTGGTGCGACCCATAGTGTCCACGGCGTAGACGGCCACACCTGTGGATGAGCGAAGCTAAATTCAAGGAGAGCTATGCGCGTCCTGCTGGATCAAAAATCGTATGATGAAATGCTCGCCCGCGATCTGCACCCCCGCGACTGTTATGTGCGCGGTACCGAGTACCTGCACCATCTCTATGTTGACGGCGTAAAATATACCGTAGCCAGAGCTGTCTACGCCTGTTTGAAGGAGGCCCAAAACCGCGAAGATACCGACGCCCTGCTGCATTTAACTATGCACATCCAGGATCTTGAGCAACTGATCCAGGAGGCTCGCACACGGGGCGACTCGCTGTCTAACCTGCGAACGCTGGGCGACCCGCCGCCCACCGAGGACGAGGCTCGCCCCCAGTTGCGCAACAGCTTTACCCCCAAGGTGCCCCAGGTGCTTGAGGAGACCGGGCTCAACCGCACCTTTGTCACCGAGCATTTCCTGCGCGTGCTCTACAACAAGGGTCGCATGACCGGCAGCGAGATGGCGGAGCATCTCAGCCTGTTCTACGCGATTATTGAGCCGCTGATCACCGACCTGCGTAAGCTGGAGCATATCGATATCGTCGGCCAGCGCGGCTTTGGCGACGTGAACTATGAGTATGTACTCACCCCACGCGGCATGGAGGCGGCCCAGGCCGCCCTGGGTAAGACCCAGTACTCCGGGCCGTGTCCGGTGCCAATCGACCGCTGGATCGAGTCGGTGAAGGCCCAAACGGTAAAGAACGTCAGGGTGACGCGCAAGAATATCCGTGATGCGTTTGAGGGATTGGTGATCGACGAGTCGATCTTGAATATGGTCGGCCCGGCAGTAAACTCCGGCTCCTCGATGATGCTCTTTGGCTACCCCGGCAATGGCAAGACGACCATCGCCGAGCGGATCACCCACCTGATGGGCGACGATGTCTTTATCCCGCATACGGTCTACGCCGATGGCGCGGTGATCAAGATGTACGACGCGATTGTCCACGAGCCGCCGCGCAACAAGTTGCCCGAGGATATTGAGTATGACAGACGCTGGATCAGGATCAGCCGACCGGTGGTGGTGTGCGGCGGCGAACTGACCCTTGAGCAGCTCAATCTGATCTTTAACACGACATCGAGGATCTACGAGGCTCCCTTCCAGATGAAGGCCAACTGCGGGATCTTCCTGATCGACGACTTTGGTCGCCAGCAGGTGCGTGTTTTCGACCTGCTGAACCGCTGGATTGTGCCGCTGGAGAAGCGCTACGACTACCTGAACACGGTGACTGGTCAGAAGATGCAGATCCCCTTCGACCAATTGATTATGTTTAGCACCAACCTCGACCCAAAGGATCTCGGCGACGACGCGCTGCTGCGGCGCATCAAATTTAAGTTCGAGATCATTGACCCGACTGAGGCGCAGTACCGCGAGATCTGGAAGATTATGTGTAAGGTACGCAAGATTCCCTATGATGATCGCGGCGTTGATTACCTGATCAAAAAGTGGTACCTGCCCGACGAGCGGCCCTTCCGCATGTGCCAACCCCGCGACATCATCGACCAGATGCTCTCGATTGCGAAGTACAACATGGAGACACCGACGCTCTCCGCCGATCTGCTGGATGCGGCGTGCCTGACCTATTTCCCCAGCAAGGACAAGAAGAACTTTGGTGCGAAGGTGCGGCTTGATCTCTAAAGGGAAGGACAAGGATCTGCGGCCTTCTTACGCCCAACGGACAGAGGGTTGGCTCTGGCCGACGACAGTCGGACTGAGCGCCTTTCTGCTGTTCGCCGTGCAACCCATGGTGGCGCGGCTTATTACCCCCCTGCTGGGCGGATCGAGCAGCGTTTGGAACGTGGCCCTCGTGTTTTTTCAGACGATCCTGCTCATAGGCTACGGCTACGCCCACGCCGTCAGACGGCTACCCCACCGGGTTCTCTTGGCCATCCATGGCGGGTTGCTGCTGCTGGCAATCGTGCTGCTCCCGCAGTCCGGCGTTGATGTCGCAGCCCTCGACCGGCTTGGTCTACCGGAGACGGCGCGGGTACTCCTGCTCCTCGCGGCCCTCGTGGGCACGCCCTACCTCATGTTGACGACCCACGGGCCGCTGCTTCAACGCTGGTTCGCCCGCGCCCACGGGTCGGGCAGCGACCCCTACCGGCTCTCGGCAGTGAGTAACGCCGCGAGTTTGGCGGCCCTACTCAGCTACCCGTTGGTGATCGAGCCGATCCTGGGCCTGCGGGCACAAATCGGGCTCTGGGGGGCCGGGTTTGTGCTGCTAACAGGCTGCGTGACCGCCCTCGGCCTGATGACGGACAGATCGGCCCCGCTGCCCGAGGCCGCCAATGTGCCCGCGCCCACGCCAATCCCGTGGTCACGGGTTGCCGCTTGGGTTGGACTCAGCGCCCTGCCCTCAGCCCTGGTGGTCGGACTCACCAGCACGATCTCGAACGATGTCGGTGCCTTCCCCCTGATGTGGACGCTGCCCCTGGCGATCTATTTGCTGACACTCCAGCAAGCGTTCACTGGCGATGCGACTATTGCACGCATTCGCCGCGAGCGCCCCACAACCGTGGTGCTGACCACGCTCCTACTCGCCATGCTCTCGCTGCTGCTCACCCTCAACACGCTCCTGATCTTGGTGGCAAGCCTGGTGACGCTCTACTACCTTGGGCGGGCCTTCCACGGCGAACTGGTCGCCCGTCGCCCAGAGCCGCAGCAGCTTACGGCGTTCTACCTTTGGATGGCCGTGGGCGGAGCGATGGGGGGAAGTGCGGCGGCGCTGCTGGCTCCGATCCTCTTTCGCACGCCGCTAGAGACACCGCTCATGCTCTGCGTTGCGGTTGTTGTACTGACGTGGCCGCGTTGCCACAGCCTGCTTGGCCAGCGACCACTCCTCCGCATGGCGGTCGCGCTGCTGGCATCGTTCGCCCTTGCCCTCGTCCTCACAACCGGATCGAGGGTGGACGGCGTTGGCAAGACACTCCAACAGACGCTGGTGATGAGCCTCACCCTGCTACCGCTGATCGCGTGGCAGCGAAGACAACTCCTCGCGGTCATACCGATCCTGGCCCTGTCTCTCGCGGGAACCGGGGCGATGGGCAACCTTACGGCGTTGCCTGGCACGCCCGTGCTCACGGTGCGCAGTTTCTACGGCGTCAACCGTGTACTCACATTCAGCAACCACTTCACGCTCCTAGCCCACGGCACCACCGTCCACGGGATCCAGCGCAACGTCGGAGAGCCAGGACGCCCCGCTGTCATCAGTTACTACGCATCGGAGGGGCCGCTGGGCATCGTATTTCGCTCCGCACGGATGACCCGTGCGCGGCGCATCGGGGTGGTTGGGCTCGGTGCTGGAGTCACGGCCTGCTACGCAACCCCCGGCCAGCAGTGGGAATTCTACGAGCTCGACGAGTCGGTGGTGCAGATCGCCCGCGATCCACGCTTTTTTACCTACCTGCGTGACTGCGCCCCCAACGCGGCAATCACCATCGGTGACGCCCGTGTGACTCTGCGTGGTGCCCCCGACGGAGCCTATGATCTCCTGATTATGGACGCCTATGCGGGTGACACCGTACCGATGCACCTGCTCACCAACGAGGCATTTGCGCTCTATCGCCAGAAGTTGAAGCCCGATGGGATCATGGCGATCCATATTTCCCACCGGCTCATCAACCTCGCCCCGATCATCGCTCCCCTGGCCGACGCCCAAGGTCTTGTCGGCAAACTCGCCATCTTCGTGGCTACCGACGAACAGATCAGCAAGGGTGTGAGCAACGCTATGTGGATCATCCTCGCGCCTGACCAGAACACCATCACCGCAGTGGCGGAAGGGAGCGACTGGCACGATCTGGAGAATCAGCCCCATGCGTCTCTGCTCACCGACGACACCGCATCGATTATGCCAGTGCTGGCCAACCTGAAAATCTTTAGCCCGATCAGTCCGGCCCAACGGCCATAGGCGATATCGTGTGGGCTGGGAACAAGGAAGAGGACGGTTTCCCCTGGACTGTGGCACAGTTGTCGGCGATTGAAACGCTTGGTGTGAGATTGCGGGATCCGCATTGGGACGCCATCGACACATCAGCAATTCGCTCGATCTAGCAATGCAGCAGCGGCTTCGACCGCTTCCTGATGCAAAACCGTGTAGGAAAACTCACACCAAGGGATGTTTCAATCCAGCTTTACAATTCAGCGACGATGACGTGACGATGCGATGAGGCGATACTATCGCCTCATCG
>CAIRFY010000548.1 GCA_903877945.1 uncultured Oscillochloris sp.
CTCTCCCGTTCAGGGAGAGGGGCCGGGGGTGAGGGACTGTCTTCCTAACCTAACCCCCAGCGCTCGCGCACGCGGCGCTCTAAGGGGGCGAAGATGGTCTGATCGAGGCTCACGCCGACGATGATGATCATCACCATGACCGCCATCACCTGGGCGGCGTCGTTGAGGTCGCGCCCGGTCTGGAGCAGGTTGCCCAGGCTGAGCGTGAAATAGAGTAGTTCACCGGCCATCAGCGAGCGCCAGGCGAAGGACCAGCCCTGCTTCAGGCCGCTGAGGATGGCCGGTAGGGCCGCTGGTAACACCACCTGGGTATAGATCGCGATCCCGTGCGCCCCCAGCGTGTGCGCCGCCTTCAGGTAGAGCGGCGGCGTGTTCTTGACCCCGGCCTCGACGCCCAGGATGATCGAAAAAAGTGCGCCGAGTACCACCACAAAGATGATCGCCCGCTCGCTCAGGCCGAACCAGAGGATGGCCAGGGGCAGCCAGCAGACGCTGGGCAGAGCCTGGAGGCCCAGCACCAATGAGCCGAGGGTTTCGTCGAGAGCCTTGATCCGCCCGATCAGCAGGCCGAAGGTCAGGCCCAGCACCAGGGAGATGCTGTAGCCAATCGCCAGACGCCTGAGGCTCACCAGGGTACCGGTGATAAACGTCCCTTTGCGCAGGCCGCTGATCAGGGTTTCAAGCACGGTGAAGGGGCCAGGAAAAAGGTACTCCGGCCAGACCCCTGCGCGGGCCACGCTCTCCCAGAGGGCCAGCAGCACAAGGTAGAAAGCCAGCCGACGCAGCCAGGGTGTCAGGGATTCCCGGCTGAACCTGAGCGGGCGCGGCGGGGTGCGGATCGTCTCATTGGACATTGACCCCTCCCTCGGCGGCATCACGGGATTCGTGCAGTACCTTGAGGATCACCGCCGCCTGATCGACGAGGGCGTGATCCTCAAGCCGACGCGGGCGTGGCAGATCGATGCGGAACTCGCGGATGATTCGCCCTGGTCGCGGTGCAAAGACGAGCACACGGTCGCCGAGGGCAATGGCCTCGCGCACGTTATGAGTGACGAAGAGGATGGTCTTGCGCGTGGCGGCCCAGATCGTCTCCAGTTCGATCTGGAGCCGGTCGCGGGTGAGGGCGTCCAACGCCCCGAAGGGTTCGTCCATCAGGAGTACGGCTGGGTCAAGGGCCAGGGCACGAGCCAGGGCGACGCGCTGGCGCATGCCCCCCGAGAGTTGGTGGGCGTAGTTGTGTTCAAAACCCGTCAGGTGGACGAGGTCGATGAAATGCTGGGCGATTTTTGCGCGCTCTTTGGTGCCTACGCCCATCTGGCGTAGTCCAAACTCAACATTGTGTCGGACATCGAGCCAGGGAAAGAGCGCCGCCTCTTGAAAAAGCAGCACCCGGTCGGTGCCGGGGCCACGCACTTCGCGATTATTGGCCCAGACCACCCCGCCGCTGGCTGGGTCGAGACCGGCGATAATACTCAATAGCGTGGATTTACCGCAGCCGCTGGGGCCAAGAAGACATACAAACTCACCGGCACGGACATCCAGATCCACTGGGTGAAGAGCCTCGATAGTGCGGCCCCGCGACACAAATGTCTTGTGAATGCCGGAAATACGGAGAGAGATGCCTCCGGGGGATACCTCCGGCAGAGGTGCGATACCGGCGCGTGTGATCTGCATCTCGCCAACAGAGCGTTCAGTCATCGTGTCAACTCCTTCCCTGAGCTTCGTTGCGCTGGGAGGTTCTTGTGGTTCCAATACTGTTCGAATAAGCCGACCGTGCCCCCTCACCCCCTGCCCCTCTCCCTCACGGGGAGAGGGGAGATTCCTCACCAGGACGCATCCGACTCCCCCTCTCCCGCTCAGGGAGAGGGGACTGGGGGGTGAGGGCTGATCGGCGGCAGTCCCCTTATTCGAACAGTATTGCTTGTGGTTCACCCGTTATGAACCCTTTACTTCCGACAGACCCTTCTCCGTAAGTACTTTGTTGATCGGGCCGAGGTCGTAGATCCCGCTCAGATCGGGCTTGCTGTCACCGAGGAAGCCGAGGGCGAAGGCGTGATCGGCTGACGTAAACAGGCTTGCCGCAAGCGGATCGTAGGTGAAGTCGAGTGTGCTGATCGCCTGATCAAGCACGGTGCTGGCCAGAGGCTTGCCGGTGATACGCTCGATCTCCGTGTTCACAAGCGACTTCGCCTCAGCGGCATGATCGTTGATGTAGGCGACCGTATCAACGTGGCCGCGCAGGAACGCCTCGACAAGATCGGGATGAGCGACAAGGAACTTTTTGCTGACCACCACCAGCGTGGTGGTGAACCTGCGGTTGGGCCACATATCGCGTTCATCGACCAGCACCTGGCCCTTACCCTCCTGGATGAGCCGGGTTGCCCAGGGCTCTGGCACCCAGGCTCCGTCAATATCACCCTTCTGGAAGAGCGTCAGAATATCGGGGTTCTGCGTAGGCAAGATCGCCACGCTGCCGCCCTGCTCGGCAGTCTTCAGACCAGCCTGCTGGATATAGTAGCGCAGGGAAACATCCTGGGTGCCGCCGAGTTGAGGCGAGGCGATCTTCTTGCCGTCCAGATCCTGCGGACGCTTGATGTTGGCCTCCGGGCGAACGATGAAGAGCGCCCCGCCGCTAGAGGCTCCGGCAATAATCCGCAGCGCGTCGCCCTTGCTCTTCACATAGCCGTTGATCGCCGGGTTAGGGCCGACGTAGCCAATGTCGATCTCACCAGCGAAGAGCGCCTCGATCAGGGACGGCCCGGCATTGAAGGTTTTTACGTCAATGGTGACGTTCGGGCCGAGGGCTTTCTGGAAGGTGCCGTTCGCCACACCCACGAGGGCCACCGCGTGAGTCAGGTTCGGGAAGTAGGCAAGGCGTAGGCTGGTCGTTGTGGCGCTGGCGGCGGGCGCGGTAGCCGACCCTGCGGTGGGGGTGCTTTGTCCACAGGCGGCCAAGATCAGCAGCAGGACGCATACAGCAATGCGGGGCCGGAACCAAAGGTGGCGGTTCATAAACGATCCTCCTCAGACAAGGTTTCAGGTGCCAGGTTTCAGCTTTACAGTTCGTAGCGCAGACTTCCCGCCTGCGGTGGTACTCCTGACCGCCTGGAAGGCGGCGCTACGTTCGCGCCATACTGTAAAGCTGTTCTGAACCATGTTTTAGGCATGTTTCAATCTAGCTTGACAGTTCAGCGACGAGGCGAGGACGCGAGGACTTGATACGAGCGCCTCATCGCTTCGTCGCGTCATCGCAGGACTGTCAAGCTGAATATGCTCATTTTGAACCATGCCTTAGCTTACAATATACCCGTATAGCGGTGTGCGCAATGATGTAGCTGGGGAATTGTATGTATGGTCAGGGTTGTTGCAAAGTCACCTTCCGGCCCTCACCCCCAGCCCCTCTCCCGCTCAGAGAGAGGGGGCTGGGGGGTGAGGGCTGAGCGGCGATCTCACGACTTTGCAACAGTCCTGTATGTATGGTGCCGGATGCGTTACACTAGGGTGTCACAGAATACTGACCATGCTCTCGTCCTACGCCCTGGAAAGGATTGTCTTGAAAGAACTGAACCTGATGGTGTGCCCACACGACACGGCACGCAACCCAGAAGGCTGGCACCGTCTGGTGCAGTACATAACCTCCCGACTTGACACGCAGATCCACTTCTCATGCGCCTCTGACTTTGCGGAGTTTCGCCAGGGCATCACCAGCGCAGATCTGGTCTATGGCAACCCGATAGACTCACTGGGCCTACTCGACAAGCACGGCTTTTGCGCTCTGGCGCATCCTGCGCACAGCTACGATGAGGCCGTGCTGATCACCGGGCCAGATGGCAATCTTCCTGCTATCGAGGCGATCCACGGCGCGGCGGTGTCCACCGTGACATCGTTGCTGCCCGCCCGCCTCGCCCTCAAAATGCTACGTGAACGTGGGGTGACACCGGCAAGCCTGATCCACCGTGACTCCTGGCTCAGCGTGATGCGTAGCGTCTGGAATGGGGAGGTTCCCTTCGGCATCATCTACCGCGACGCCTACGATGAGATCTCTCCTCAGGGCCGCGAGATGGTGCGCGTTCTGGCGACCACCAATGATCACGTGGCCTTCCACATGTTCTGCGCCCGACCGTCGCTCTGTGTCTCGCTGTCGATGTTCACCGATGTGCTGAACACCATGAACGCCGACGTGGAGGGGAAGACGGTGCTGGCCGGTCTGCACATCCGGGGATGGCTCCCCGTCACCAGTGATAGCCTTGCTCGACTGCGGGCGCTCCTTGCCTAGGGCTGATGCAACGTCACCCTCCGGCCCTCACCCCC
>CAIRFY010000549.1 GCA_903877945.1 uncultured Oscillochloris sp.
CGGCGGGTAAAAGGGTGAAGGTCGTAGGCGTTGGCCGATGCACCCGCTGCCGGGTTCGCCCGGCAGGGCACCCGTAAACGTGCCGTACTGCTCGGATGCCGACTCGTCGGTAGCGCCAGAGCAAAGCCCCCGCCTTTAGGTGGGTGGTAGTTTACTATATCACCCGCATCAAGGCCAAGCGGCGCGACCCCAGGGCATCTACACGACAACCGCCAGAGCCTCGTAGATTTTTTCCAGGAGGTACGCGGGGGTAAAGGGCTTCTGGATGAAGAGCATGTCGGGCGCAATATCGCCCGAGGATACGAGGGCGCTATCGGTGTAGCCAGACATCAGCAGCACCTTGATCTGCGGACGAGTGGCGCGGATACGGGTCGCCAATTGCACGCCATTGATCCCGCCGGGCATCACCACGTCGCTGATGAGCAGATCAATCTTGGCGGCATACACCGCGCAGATGTGCAGAGCCTCTGCGCCATCGGCAGCCTCGATCACGGTAAACCCGTGAGTAGACAAGATCTCACTGGCAAGCTGGCGCACCCGATCATCATCCTCTACCAGGGCCACAACCACATGTGCGGAGGCTGGCTTCGTGATCAATGTGGGTAACATTGTGGGCGGTGGCTCGCTCAGCGCGACGAACGCGGGCAAATAGATCTCGAAGGTGGTACCCTGACCAAGCAGGCTCGTGAAGCGGATGACCCCGCCGCTCTGCTCAATGATCCCGTGGACGGTGGCTAAACCCAGACCGGTACCCTTACCACGGGGTTTAGTAGTAAAAAACGGCTCGAAGATATGCTCACGAGCTTCCTCATCAATCCCTATGCCGGTATCGCTTACCGTGAGCAGCACATAGTCGCCCGGCCCGATAGTGCGATCATCATCCGGCCCGATCTGCACATTCGCGGTAGCAATACAGAGATCTCCGCCATTGGGCATCGCGTCACGGCCATTAATGCACAGGTTGAAAATCACCTGCTCGATCTGGCTGGAATCGGCCCGTACTGACGCAAGGTCAGCCGAGAGTTGGGTGCGCAGGGTCACCTCCTCACCGATCAGGCGGTGCAGCATTCGCTCGATTGGCGTGATAATCTCGTTGATGTTGACCGTGTCCAACTGAAGCACCTGGCGACGGCTAAAGGCGAGTAACTGGCGGGTAAGGGCGGCAGCGCGAGTACCCGCATTGCGAATCTGCTCAAGACCCTGGCGTACCTCACTGCTCAGGTCAGGCCCGTGGAGCAGCAGGTCGCACTCCCCCAAGATCACGGTGAGGATATTGTTAAAGTCGTGGGAGACTCCGCCAGCCAGACGGCCCACCGCCTCCATCTTCTGCGCCTGACGCATCTGCTCCTCGGCGTTCCTCTGCGCTAGTTCACTGCGCTGCCGCTCGGCCAACTCGTTGCGGACGGCCTCGTAGAGCCGAGCGTTCTCTAGGGCGGTGGTCGCCTGAGCAGCGAAGGCGCTGGCGAGGCGGGCGTGGTCGGCATTGTAAAACCCCGGCTCGTACTTATCGATGGCGATCATCCCGATCAGGCGCTCGCCAAAGATCAGTGGTACGCCAAGCCAACTGCGGATGGGGTCGGCCCGATAGGGCTCCTCGTTGAAGCGTGGGTAAACGGTCGGCACATCGTCAACGATGAGCGTGGTGCGTAGGCGAGCCACCTCAGCATTCGGCCCCGCGCCCATAAGCGGGAAACGAATGCCGATCATTTGATCAGGCCGGACGAGGCCGTAGGCACCAATGATCTCGACGTGATCGCCATGAACCAACTGCACCGTCGAGCTATCGTAGGGTACCACCGCACGCAGTTCGTCGAGGATACGGTCGAGCAGTTGGTTGAGATCGAGGGTCGAATTGAGGGCCGTCGCAGTCGTATAGAGAGTCTCCGCCTCGCGACGACGCGCCTCGGCGCAGTCGAGGGTGTTGCGTAGATAGGCCACCGTATGGTCGAAGGTGCGGGCCAGGGCACCGATCTCATCAGAACTATCGACCACAATCGGAGCATGCAGGTCGCCCGCGCCCACCCGCTCGGCAGAGTCGGCCAGGGCACGCATGGGGCGCACAATGCCCTTGGTAAGCATAAAGGTGACACGCATACCAGCCAGTAGCAGGATGACGGTGAGCGCGATGTTGATCTGAAGGGTCTGGTCGATTGGGTCGAGGATGACAGCGATTGGCTGATCGTAGATCACCGTCCACGGTAGCATGTTTTGGTCGGGGAAGACCAGTTCGTGAAAGGCGGTGAAGGTGCCGGGGATATCCGGTGCGCCAAGGATCGTCCCGCTGGGGCGGCTAAGGATCTGCGTGGCGGTGGATGGTCGGTCGCGAAATAAGGTGCCGTCAGAGAGGCCAAACACATAGGAGCCGTTATGATCAACAATAACCGAGTGGGTGGTGTCGGCCGGATCAACAAGCAGATCGAAGACGGGCTGGGCGATAGCATCAAGCACAACCATGCCAACGCCGTGACCCAACTCATCGCGCAGCGCCACGCTGTAGCGCAGGATCACGGTCGGCGTACCCGCAATACCCTGGAGCGACAGCCGGTTGATCGTCGAGATATGCACTATCTGTCGATCCTGGAACTGCTCCAGGGGAGTGACGGCACTACGCGGGATGGCGACCACCGCACGTGGCTCGTCTGACACCAACGTCGGGTGTCCTGCGACCATACGGGCGCAGGAGCGATTATGTCCAGACTCGTCGGTCAGGCAGATTTGGGAATAGCGCTGGCCCGAACGATCCAGAAATCCGAGGAACATCGCGGAGATTGTGTCGATATCGCCATCATTGCCTGCGCTCTCCGTATAGTGATCGAGGGTCAGGCTCTGCATTAAAAAGAGCAGATCCGTACTTATATCAGTAAGCAACCGCTCCGCGACCGCCGCACGGGAAGAGGCCACGCGCACCTGATCATCACGAGTGTGAGAGATTAGGATGTCGCGGACACGCACCTGAGTATACGTTGTTGTTATCGCCAGAGAGACAAGCAGCACGAGACTAAATCCTAGCACCAACTTATATTGAAGGCGTGACCGTATGAGCTTAAACATCATGTGACTCTCGCGTTGCACCATCAAGTAGGTGGCGTGACTTCTGTCAGAGTTGGCTACCTCTCAGTATACGGCGATTTGCGCATCGACACGCTATGTGTTTCCGGGGCATGGGCAAAGTCGTGTGATCGCCGAACAGCCCTCACCCCCCAGCCCCCTCTCCCTGAACGGGAGAGGGGGAGTCGGAGGCATCCTGCTGCGAAATCTCCCCTCTCCCCGTGAGGGAGAGGGGCAGGGGGTGAGGGTCGGAGGGTGACTTTACACACGCCCTGATGTGTTTCCGGGGCCAATTGACTCCGGGTAGTCCACAGTGCTATGCTACGTTGCAAAACACAAAACGTAGTAGACAAGGTTTCAGGTGCTAGGTTTCAGGTTTATCGTTCGTAGTGCGGGCTTCCAGCCTGCGGTGGTACTCCTGACCGCCTGGAAGGCGGTGCTACATTCACTGCACACTGTAAAGCTGATCTGAACCTTGTCGTAGAGTAAAAGTAACACCATCACCCTGAGCGAAACGAAGGGTTCCGACCGAGATTCTTCGCTTCGCTCAGGCGGTATTGCCATCTTGCATCTTGCATCTTGCATCTTGCATCTTGCATCTTGCATTTTGCATTTTGCATTGAGGAGCGACACCCATGGCGAAGGCCGGAATTGTTTACGTCGGCACCGACAATGGCCTTGTGACATACAGCGACCCAGGGGCGACGGGCCAGTGGCGGAGGGTGGGGCACGCGCTGGAGGGTCGTGAGGTGCGGGCGATCATCGCCGCCGACTCCCCCGATGAGCATGGGTCGCTTGTGGTGATCGTTGGCCTCTCCAGCGGCGATGCACTGATCAGCAACGACGGGGGCCAAAGCTGGGGGGCGGCATCGTCCGCAGAGGCAGATACATTGAGCGCGCTTCGCGCAAGCACCCGCCCCCGGATCGCCACATCCCAGGGCGTGGCCCAGTGGATGGGCGCGCACCCGCCAGCCCCCGGGGCCAACGCCCTAGCGATGCTCGCCGGGAAACAGGAGACCCTGCTCGCCGCCATCGCCGACGGCACCACCCTGGTGCGCAGCGAAAACAATGGGGCTACCTGGCAGCAGTCCACGTTCTCACGCCCACTTCAGGGCGCGATCACCGTACTCGCCCCCTCCAGTTACCATATGGACATCTGCTGGGCAGGCAGCGACGCTGGCCAGATCCTCCGCTCCGACGACCGTGGTTGCACCTGGGGCGAGATTGCCCGTGTGCCGGATGCGATCCGGGCGCTGGCGGTGCTACGGCTGATCTAGCGCAGTGCGTTGCCCACGCATTGCGCTCTGTCTGGTTGAACG
>CAIRFY010000550.1 GCA_903877945.1 uncultured Oscillochloris sp.
CGCCTCATCGCAAGATTGTCACGCTGAATGTACCCATTTTGAAACATGCCTTAGGCGCGGAAACCCGCGTGCTTGAGCCGGGAGAAGAGCGTATGCTCAAGTCGTTATTGCTCTGCATCAGGAAGTGGAGTACGAGTACATTGGAGGCGCCAGACAGCGGCGTACAGATAGGGACAGCCGAGTTTGGCTACATGGACGCAAAAACCCGCCGAGATGCTCGGCGGGTTCTGCATTGGGAAGCCCTAAAACTGGAGCGGGCGACGCGATTCGAACGCGCGACCATCTGCTTGGAAGGCAGATGCTCTACCACTGAGCTACGCCCGCACGCCCCGAATGTACCATATTAATCGTCTGAACGCAAATAACGAAAGTGCGTATACGTGCTCAGGCTCTCGTGGGGACAGATGGGTTGCCGAGCGCCGGACACACGGTAGACGCATCATAAAACGCTCGGTGTTCGGTTATCCTTCAATCAGCGTGCGGATGCGTCGGCGGGCGATAGCCAGGGATCGGCGGGTGAGGGGCGAGAGCGGGGTGCCCAGCGCGAAGCTCTCGGCGGGGAGTGTGATTAGCCATGCGCGTGGGGCACGACCATAGAGGACGTGCGCTAGGGCCAGGAGCGCTGTCGGGTCGCTGACATGCATGTCGAGAGATGACAGCCTATCCGCCGGGTGCAGGGGCTGTACGCGCACCCCGCCCCCACCTACGCGGGCATCCACAAAGATCGCCCTGCGCACCTGCGCGAGTGGCTCGGCCAGTTCAGGGGTGAGCTGGTGGGCGGCGATAGCGTACACGCCAGAGAGACTCCAGCGTGCCACCGTCGTTGCGACCCGTGGGCCAGCAGCGTCGTCTCCACGCAGGGTGCTGCCGTAACCTACCACCATAGCCGATAGTCGATAGCCGATAGCCGATCCTCGCCGTGCGGACATTGCTTGCTCCCAAGGCTTGTGCCGGTGCGACTATCGGCTATTACTACAGTTGTAGTTCCGGAATTGCGCGGGCCGGAGGGTTCAAAGCCTATTCAACAGCAATAGGAAACCTGCTTCGTCGGTAAGTTTTGATCTCTCAAACTCCTGCTAAAAGTGGCGCTGAGATAACTACAACTGTAGTACTATCGGCTATCGGCTATTTTCACGTTAGACATGGTTCAGAACAGCTTTACAGTGTGGCGGGGACGCGATGAGGCGGGGACGCGAGGATGCGAGGATGCGATAGCATCGCCTCGTCGCATCCTCGCCTCATCGCCTCACTGTAAAGCTGAAACCTGGCACCTGAAACCTTGTCTTAGCGCATCAGTCGGTCGAGGGCTGCGTTCCACGCCTTCATCCGGTCGGGGTTCCCACCGACATCAGGATGGTGCAGGCGCGCCATTGCCTTGCGAATCGCGTTCACCTCATCATCGCTGATCTGGCCAGCCAGCCCACCAACATCGATGGGAGGAACGACATTGTCGGGAGGATCCGCCGAGAGACCGGAATCTAGGCGTGTCGCCCGTTGACGCCATGTATTTCGATCATTCGTCAGCACCGTATTCTCACGCATCGTCTCGGTGAGGGTTTCTACCATTTTCGCATGGGCGCGCTGGGCCTCGGTGACAGCGGCCAGTGACTTATCCAATT
Organism: uncultured Oscillochloris sp.; assembly: GCA_903877945.1. Taxonomy (GTDB): domain Bacteria; phylum Chloroflexota; class Chloroflexia; order Chloroflexales; family Chloroflexaceae; genus Oscillochloris. The sequence continues at coordinate 1,620 of CAIRFY010000550.1, forward strand.
GACGGCGCAGACTGCGGGACTCAACGTGCGCCTCCGCCAGCTCGCGGCGCAGCAGTTCATACTCGCGCTGGCTGATGCCCTCGCTGCTCAGCGGCAGATCCTCCGGCTTTAACACGTAAACCTCCGCAGCGATTCCCTCTCCCCATCCCTCCCCCGCTGGGCACGGAATTCGGCTCCTCACCCTACCCTAACGCGGGGAGGCTGGGAGGGGGCGGCAATTTTTCAGACAACTTCTAAAATTCTTTACCGGAAAGACTATAACACTACACCTACAAGGTGTCCACACATAGCAAATCCTCTTTGGTGCGCTCGATCATAGGTCGCTCTACAGTGGGTCATACTCGCTGGTGAGGGTGCGCCAGAAGGTGATCATCTGACGACGTACCGCCGAAGCGCTGGTGCCAAGGGTGCGGATGAGGACACCGCAGTTGTTGGGGAGAACCGTTGCACCACCGTCGCCGCCGCAGAGCTGTGCAGCCCGCACGCAGAGGGTCTCTGCGTGCAGGCTGTCACCGAGGAGGTAGAGGCTGCCGAGTACTGGCGTTGTGCCGAAGACCCCGGTTATGGATGGATCAGCGTGGCGGGGTTCGATGCGGGCGCGTTCGGCGGCGAGACACGTGCCCGCCTGATCGTAGATCTCCAGCAGCGACTCGAAGCGTGTGAACTGAAAGACCTCGCCACGGGCCAGTCGCCCCGGCACAACTACATCGAGCAGTACTAGCCGCGCCTCTGGGGCGAGATCAACCCGTAACTCCTGGCGAAAGCACGCGTCTGCGAACAGGATGAGCGGCTCGGGAAGCCAGCGCAGGCGGCTGCCGACACCCAGGCGCAGCCGGATCTCCTGAGTCGCTGCCCCGGCGGGCATTGCGTAGACCTGGGTTGCCGCTGCGCCGCTGATGGTCGCCTCGGCTCCGGCCCCAAGCTCCACCTGAATGTGATTGTGGTCACCAGCGAGAATACCGCCCAGATGCAGCATCGTGAGGTTCGCCCGCCCAGGGTGATCCGGGTCGTCGTAGCGTATGCGCGAAAGTTGGAGCGGTGGCACCGCCATGCCACGGTGGAGGCGCGTCGTCTCGCCGTCATGCGCGAGCAGCAGGTCGATCTGGCCCTCGGCGTGACGGCGGGCCGTAGGAGGTGCGATAGTAATCATGTCTGTTCCGGTATCAGCAGCGCCTGCGTGATCATATCCAGCACATCGGTGATTCCCGCACCGGTGCGGCAGTTTGTGAAGAGGAAGGGGCGTCCGCCGCGCACCAGGCGCGAGTCACGCTCCATCACCTCTAGGCTGGCACCGACATAGGGCGCGAGATCGGTCTTGTTGATCACCAGCAGGTCGGCCCGGATCAGCCCCGGCCCACGCTTGCGCGGGATCTTGTCGCCGCCAGCTACGTCGATGACAAAAATTGCGTAGTCCACCAGCGCCTTGCTAAAAGAGAGAGTCAGGTTATCGCCGCCGCTCTCCAGCAGCAGGATGCGCGCATCGCTGTAGCGGGCCTCTAACTCGGCGGCGGCGGCCATGTTCATGGTCGGGTCGTCGCGCACGGCGGTATGGGGGCAGGTGCCGGTTTCTACCCCCACCACACGGGCCGGGTCGAGAGTACCGGCGAGGGTGCGCCGCACGTGTTCGGCGTCCTCACGGGTGACAATGTCGTTGGTGATCACGAGGGGCGGGTAGCCAGCATCCAGTAGCAGCGGCACCAGCGCCTCGATCAGCGCGGTCTTGCCGGAGCCAACCGGCCCGCCGATGCCAACGCGGGGGATGCGGCCACGCCTGCCGGTGAGTGGCATGGCGGTCGGCTCGTCGGCATGGCTATGGGAATCGTGGTGCATTGGGTGGATCCTCTGGAATCGATCTTAGGGCTGCCGCCGCTGGACGACCCTCACCCCCCTGCCCCTCTCCCGTTCAGGGAGAGGGGGCTGGGGGGTGAGGGCTGTCCGGCGGCAGAATTCTTTGCCTAAGGCATGTTTCAAAATGGGTACATTCAGCTTTACAGTCTTGCGATGAGGCGATGAGGCGATGAGGCGATACGGAACGCCTCACCGCGTCATCGTTTCATCGCTGAACTGTCAAGCTGGATTGAACCATCCCTAACTCACAAAAAGGTGAAGATCGTCGTAGCGGTGCTGGAACTGCATGATCTCGATCTGCGGGGCAAACCCGCCGATCTCGCGCCAGTCGGCGTGTTCGCCCGCCGCCGCCGCCAGGGCCATTGTCGGACGGACGCGGGCGAGCAGGCGCTGCCCGGCAACATGATCGATGGCGCTGAGCCGTACCGCCGCGCTCACTAGGCTGACGGCGAAGCTGTGCAGTTCGATCAGCACGGCGGACGCCTCGCCCAGCCCGCAGGCCACTGCCGCCAGGGCTAGGGCCACGGCCTGGTGACCAGGGGTGCGCCCCGCTTCAACCCGCTGGGCGTAGGCGGGCAGCACCGGGCCGCCAAACAGATCGGCCCCCAGCGCCGCCACGCGCCCCCCGCAGCGGCGCGAGGCGAGGCGGCCTTCGGGGGCCAGTTTCGTCGCCTCCAGCCGGGCGTCCACCGCCACGATCAGGTCGAGATCGCCTGTGGCGGCGGCGCGGGCCGCCCAGCGTGCTGCCAGCGCCTCGCCCGGCCCCGCCACGTGCCGCAGGTAGGCGTGCAACAACGGCTCCAGATGGGCCTCGCCCTCCAGCCCCGCACTGATAAATCGCTCCAGCCCGTGAGATTGCGTGTACATGCCGCTTGGGAAGAACGAGTCGGCCAGTTGCATCGCCGCCAGCAGCGCGCTGGCCCCGTCGATCTCGGCAGACGTATCGGCCATCGTCTAGCTCCAATACTTTTCGAATAAGGGGTCTGTCGCCGCGCAGCCCTCACCCCCCAGCCCCCTCTCCCTGAGCGGGAGAGGGGGAGTCGGATGTATCCTGGTGCGGAATCTCCCCTCTCCCCGTGAGGGAGAGGGGCGGGGGGTGAGGGGGCAAGGCCGGCGCAAGATCAGCTTGAAAAGTATTGTGTCTAGCTCCCTCCGCCCGCGAGTCGGAGCATAGCCGCCCGCCGCGCCGACTCGTCCACCGCGCCGCGCCGCGTGTAATCCCGCGCACGGGCCTCCGCCAGCGCAAAGCGGTCGCCCTCCCAACGCAGGGCAGCACCACGCTCCAGGCGCTCGGCGACAAGGCAGGTACCCAGCCGGTGACCGGGGAAGTCTAGGTTCAGGTGGGTGAGCGGGTCGATCACGCCAGACATGTCGGCGATCTGGCCGCCCACAACGATGCCGTGGACAACGCGCAGCGGGTCTACCAGCCAACCCTCCGCGTCCACGTTATCGGCAGATGTCATGTGACGGATTCGCATAGGTTAGAACGCTAGGTATTCGTGGGCGGCCTGCTCGTCAAAACTGCTGACCGGCCCACGGGCAACGATTGATCCCGTCTCCATCATCGTGTAGGAGTCGGCCACGCTGAGCGCGAAGTCGAGGAACTGCTCGACCAGCAGGATCGCCATATCGCCGCGCTGTCTGAGCGCACGGATCACATCTTCGATCTCAAGAGTGATCGAAGGCTGAACGCCCTCGGTCGGCTCGTCGAGCAGCAGCAGGGCCGGTCGGCGCACCAGCACACGGGCGATGGCGAGTTGTTGCTGCTGCCCGCCGCTGAGCGTCCCAGCCACTCGCCCGCGCATCTGCTTGATCACCGGGAACAGCGCGTACATCTCCTCAATGGCGACCAGATCGGCGGTGCGGCGCGAACTCGCCTCAAACCCCATGAGCAAATTTTCGTAGACTGTGAGGTAGGGAAAGATGCCGCGCCCCTGCGGGACGTAGCCCACCCCCGCTCGCGCCCGCTCGTGCGGCGGACGCTGGGTGATGTCCTTGCCATCAAGTCGGATCGTGCCAACTCGCGCCCGCAGCAGACCGATGATCGCCTTCATCAGCGTCGTCTTGCCCACACCATTGCGGCCCATCAGACAGACAACCTGGCCCGAGGGCACCTCAAGGCTGACGCTGTTCAGGATGCGGCTTTCGCCGTAGTAGACGGCTAGGTTCTCAATTTGCAGCATGGGCGACGCCTTTCTTTTCCCCTTGGTTACGGCCCGGCCCCAGGTAAACCTCGATCACCCGTGGGTCGCTCTGCACCGCCTCAACCGGCCCCTCGCAGAGCAGCTTTCCGGTATGCAGTACCGTGACGGTGTGGGCAAAGCGGCGCACAAAGTCCATGTCGTGTTCGACCACCAGCACCGAGCGATCCTGGGCGATCTGCTGGAGCAGTTCGCCGGTGCGGTCGCGCTCGCGGCGGGTCATCCCGGCCACCGGCTCATCGAGGAGCATCAGCTTGGGCTGCTGGATCAGCAGCATGCCGATCTCAAGCCATTGCTTCTCACCGTGCGAGAGCAACCCAGCCCGCACCTCAGCGCGCTGGCCCAGCCCAATCTGGCTCAATGTCGTATCAATCATCCCGCGCTCGGCAGTACTCGCCGCCCTCAACAGAGTCAGCACCCGATCCCGAAAACCGATAGCCGCCTCCAGATTCTCAGCCACCGTCAAGCTCGGGAAAATCGCCGGAGTCTGAAACTTGCGCCCGATCCCGGCGCGCACCCGACGATGTTCGGTCCAGCGCTGCGCGCCGGGCCGCCCGTCGAAGACGATCTCGCCGTGGTCGGGACGAGTCTTGCCGGTAATGATGTCGAGCAGGGTGGTCTTACCGGCACCGTTTGGGCCAATCAGAAAGCGTAGCTCGCCGTAGGCAATCGTGAAATCCAGGCCATCCAGCGCCTTAAACCCATCGAAGCTCACCGTCGCCCCGTGGACACTGAGGATTGATCCTGCCTGCGCCATGTTACCTCCGACGATAGTTCTCTGATGGTTTAAAATCAATACTTTACGAATAAGGGGTCTGCCGCCGATCCGCCCTCACCCCCCAGCCCCCTCTCCCTGAGCGGGAGAGGGGGAGTCGGATGCGTCCTGGTGCGGAATCTCCCCTCTCCCCGTGAGGGAGAGGGGCAGGGGGTGAGGGGGCAAGGTCGGTGCGAGATCAGCCATAGAATCTCACGACGGGTGGGGCTCAGGGAGAGCCACGCTCTCCCTGGCACCACTCCGCGCCCGCCAGCTCTGCCCGACTTGGCGAACGATCCCGGCCAGGCCATCGGGGAAGAGCAGCACCACCCCAACAAAGAGCGCCCCCAGGAAGTACTGCCAGATGTTCGGGAAACCTTCGCTCAGGCTGCTTTTCGCCCAGTTCACCAGGATTGCGCCCACAATCGGGCCGATCAGCGTTGCCCGCCCGCCCAGAGCCACCCAGACCACCATCTCGATGGAGAGCACCACGCCCATCGCCGAGGGCGAGATGATGCCCACCTGCGCGATGAAGAGCGCCCCGGCGATGCCCGCCATCCCGCCAGCGAGGGCGAACACCAGCGTTTTCAGCAGTACCGGGTTGTAGCCAAGGAAGCGCACGCGGTTTTCGTCGTCGCGCATGGCTACCAGCAACCTGCCCAGGCGCGAGCCGATAATCCAGCGCCCGGTCAGGTAGACCAGGGCGAGGACGACCACGGTGATCAGATACAGCCCGACCTTGGTGTGATGATCGGCCAGGGCGAAGCCGAAGATCGTTGACAGGTTGGTGATCCCGTTGGTGCCGCCGGTGTACGGCTGCTGGCCGACAAAGAGCAGCCCGACGATCATCGTCAGCGCCTGGGTGATGATCGAGAAGTAGACGCCCTGGATGCGGCTGCGGAATACCAGGAAGCCGATCATCCCGGCCATGACTGCGGGGATGATCACAGCGGCCAGGATGGCGACGACCGGCGAGCGGAACGGCTCCCAGAAGAGTGGCAAGGTGTCCAGGCCGCTCCAGACCATAAAGTCGGGCAGCTTGCTACCGGACGCCTCTAGCTTCAGGTACATGCCCATAGCGTAGGCACCGAGGGCGAAGAACAGACCCTGGCCGAGGCTGAGCATGCCGCTGTAGCCCCACAGCAGATCCAGCCCAACAGCGACGATGGCGTAGGTGAGGAACTTGGCCAGCATACTGAGCCGAAAGTCAGAGAGCAGCAGCGGGGCCAGCAGCAGCAGCAGAGAGAGCAGCAACAGCGGCCCCCAGGTGAGGATCGCTGTACGAATGTTTATGCGTTGTGTCGCCATAGGTTCGTCCCGCTAACGTGTGCGCAGCGCGGCAAGGCCGGCCGGCTTCCACTGAAGAAACGCGATGATCAGCAGGAAGACCAGCACCTTGCCCAGCGTGGCCGTGGTGCCCAGTTCAAACAGCGTGTTGAAGATGCCGATCAGGAGCGCGGCGGCGATGGTGCCGGGGAGTCGCCCCACGCCTCCGAGAACCACCACCATAAAGGCATCAACGATGTAGTAGGTGCCGAGGGCCGGGCCAATCGGACCGACGAGGGTCAGGGCGCACCCGGCCACCCCGGCCAGCCCCGCGCCAAGCCCGAAGGTCAGGGCGTCCACCTGCCGAGTAGCCACACCGAGGGTGGAGGCAATTGCCCGGTTCTGCATTGCCGCACGGATACGCCTGCCGTTTGAGGTGCGGTAGAGCAGCACGTAGATCCCGCCGATACACAGCAGCACCAGGCCGATGATGAATAGCCGCTTGTAGGGCAGCATCAGCCCCGGCGCAACCGTCAGGGCACCACTCAGCCAGGCCGGGCTCGACACCTGCACGTTTGGTGCCCCGAAGATCGAGCGCGCCGTCTGCTGCAAGATCAGCCCCACGCCCCAGGTAGCCAGCAGCGTATCGAGCGGCCGCCCGTAGAGGAAGCGGATCAGGCTGACCTCCAGCAGGATGCCGAGGGCCGCCGTAATCAGGAAGGCCGCCGGGATGGCTAGGATGAACCAGAGTCCCAGATCGACGCCGCCCAGGGTCGCCGCCAGGCTATGTTGAAAGAGGTAGGCGACATACGCCCCGGCCATAATGAACTCGCCGTGGGCCATGTTAATCACGTTCATCAGGCCGAACGAGAAGGCTAGGCCGAGCGAGATCATCAGCAGGATCGAGCCGAGGCTAAGGCCGTTGAATGCCTGGAGCAACCAAATCATCGATTCCTCCTTGTGTCGTGGTTCGTGGAAACGAG
>CAIRFY010000551.1 GCA_903877945.1 uncultured Oscillochloris sp.
CCGTAAAAACACGGCGGGGTGGCGGCGTGCCAGGACTGATGCAAAGTCGAGAGCGGGCGACTGAAGTCGCGCCACGGGAGCCTACGGCTGGCCACCCGCCTGCGCGGGCGATTCCGGCGTCGGCAAAGGCCGACGCCCGGCGGAACGCCTCGCAGGCGCGACTTCAGTCGCCCGCCGGGGGAACCTGATAAACCGCATTGTACTGCGGTAAAAACAGATGTGGGTAAAGATGTACTCACGGGGAGAGGGGAGATTCCGCAGCAGGACGCATCCGACTCCCCCTCTCCCGTTCAGGGAGAGGGGGCTGGGGGGTGAGGGCTGAGCGGCGATCACACGACTTTGCATCAGCCCTGGCCGCAATCGGCATCTCAAGCCCGTCTGAGATCCGTATGATATAATTACGGACGGCGATGAGGATTCATGGTGTTTTGCGGTTTGTTGGACGCATCGCATTCTGCTGCGCTAAATCGACAATCTGCAATCGACAATCTGCAATCTGAAGGGAGGGCAGTATGGAGATCAGCCACCGCCCCATGAACCGAGTGGATCTGCTGGAGGTTGCTGGGCGCGTTGATGCGGCAACCGCGTCTACGCTTAAGCGCCAGATCGAGGCTCTGTTTGATGCGGGTCGCTACCGGATCGTCCTCGACTTGGCTAAACTCGAATATGTGAGCAGCCCAGGGCTACGGGTGCTGATCGAAGCTCGTAAGCGGGCACGTGAGTGGAAAATCACTGACCTTGAGGGCGGTGATATTCGGATTGCGAACCTGCCGCCGAAGATCAAAGAGGTGTTCGATCTGACCGGTTTCACCTCGCTCTTTGAGATGTATGGTGATACGGTTGATGCGGTGGGTTCCTTTTAATTAAGGTAAAAGGTGAAAGGTAAAAGGCAAAAGGTACCTTTTGCCTTTCACCTTCGCAACGTTATGGATACCATCACCCTCACGGCTGACCTGGATGCGCTCGCCAAGATCAGCGCGTTTGTGACTGAGGCGGCCGAGCTTTGTGGCCTGGACGAGCGCGCTACATGGCAGGTGCAACTGGCCATTGATGAGGCGGCGACTAATGTCATTCAGCACGCTTATGATCCGGAGAAGCCGGGCGATATTACGCTCGGGTGGGTCTGCAAGGGTAACCGCTTTGTGATTACGCTGCGGGATACTGGTCGCCGGTTTGATCCAGGGAGCGTGCCGCCACCCGACATCAGTTCGCCCCTGGAGGAGCGCCAGGTCGGCGGGCTTGGCCTCTATCTGATCACGCGGCTGATGGATGAGGCCCGCTTTGATTTTCACCCTCAGGATGGCAACGTCCTCACGATGGTCAAGTATATCGGCGTTAGCCCGCGTGATGATGTGGTGCTGATGCCGATCACGGGCCGGGTGGACGCGGTGACGGCACCGCACCTGAACAAGACGGTTCACGCGCAGATTGGGGCCGGGGCGCGCTTTGTGCTGCTCGATCTGAGCGAGGTGACGTTCCTTTCGAGCAGCGGGCTACGCTCGCTGCTGCTCATCCGCAAAGAACTGATGACCCTCGGCGGCGAACTGCGCCTCGTCGGGCTCCAGCCCCAGGTTCATGAGGTCTTTGTCCTGACGGGTTTCACCCAGGTGTTTGCGATCCACGCGACGACGGACGATGCCCGATCTTCCTTCGGCCTGGGGCGTGCGTGAACCGCGAGCGGCGGCTGCTGCTCTACTGCCTCGGCGTGGGCGGGGTCGGCTGGGTGTGGCTGGCCTTCACCCCCTGGCTCCCGGTCACGTTCGCGGCCCTGCTCTTCTTCGGCCTCCTCGCTCTGGCGGTTGACACCCTGAGCTTCCGCGTGCCCCCCAACGATGCCCACAGCATGGGCGGCCTGGTGCTGCTCATGACCGCCCTGGCTCTTGGCCCGGCCCCGGCTGCGCTGCTGGCTGCATGGGAGGGCTTCTTGTCCGGTGCCCTCCGTCCCGTTTTCACCGGGCGACCGCGCAGCGCCTACCTGCTGCTGGCCCGGCCCATCCTGCGCGGCGGGCTACGCGCCACCGGTATCCTCGGCGGCGCGGCCATGGCCAGCGCCGCTGTCGGCGCGCCTCAGTACGACCCGGCCAGCCTCAACCCCGAGTCACTGCTGCTCTGGATGGTACTCTGTTATGCGGTGACGCTTCTGTTGGGCCGTATGGGCCGCGAATATCTCCAGGGTGGTCAGACCGGCGTGGCGACGTGGTGGCGATCAACCTGGCGGCTGGCGTTCAGTATCGAGCTGGCACCTATGCCCCTGGCCCTGCTCGGCGCGGCGGTGTACCTCCATCTGGGCCTGGGCTATTTCTGTCTGGCCGCGCTGGCTCTGATCGCCGCCGCCGCCGCCGTACGCCGGGCCAGCACCAACCTCCAGTCACAGCGCCGCTCGGTACACGAGTTGGCCCTGCTGAACGAGGCTAGCCGGGCGATTATCCGCAGCGAGCTGGACGTGGGTGCGCTGTGCGAGCTGATCTACCGCGAAGCCAGTAAGGTGGTCGATACGAGTTCGTTTCATCTCGGCCTCTTCGATGGCGGTACCTACACCCTGAGAGTGCGCGTGCAGGATCGTATACGTCTGCCCGAACTGACGGTTGATCTGGCGGATGGCGACGGGATTATCGGCTGGATCAGGCAGACCGGGCGGGCGCTGCTGGTGGAGGATTTCGCCCTGGAGATGAACCGGCTGCCGGCGCGCCCGCGCTACCAGAGCGAGCGCCCGCCGCGCTCGGGGATCTATGTTCCGCTGATCGCCGGCGAGGATGTGATCGGTTCGATCTCGGTGCAGAGCTACCAACCCGCGACGTTCGGTGCCAGCGACCTGCGGATGCTTTCGCTGATCGCCGACCAGGCCGCCGTGGCGATTGCGCGGGCGCGGGCATTCCACCAGGCCAGCCAGCGCGCCGTGCAACTCCAGGCGGTCCACGAGGTGAGTGAGCAGATCACCGCCATCCTCAACCTGGAGGAACTGCTGCCCTCGGTGGTGCGCCTCATCCGCGAGCACTTTGGCTACCACCCGGTGCATATCTTCACCATTGACCACAGCGCGGGTGGGATCTGCTTCCGCGCCACCACGGCTGATGTCTCGAAGGAGGAGATTCGTGCCACCGTGCCGCTGCGGATCGGCCAGGGTGTCGTGGGCAGTTCGGTGGCGGGCCGCGTGCCGGTGCTGGTGGGCGACGTGCGTCTGGACACGCGCTATATCCGCGATACCAAGGATACGCGCTCGGAACTGGCCGTGCCCCTGCGGATCGGCGAACATGTGATCGGCGTGCTGGATGTGCAGAGCAACCAGGTGGATAACTTCAATACTGAGGATCTGTTTGTGATGCAGACCCTGGCCGGTCAGATTGCGGTAGCGATTGATAGCGCCAATACCTACACCGCCCAGCAGGAGGAGGCGTGGACGCTCAACGCCCTGCTCCAGGTATCCGAGAATATTGGTCGGGCCAGTACCCTCGATGCCCTGCTGGCGACGATGGTGCGGCTGCCGCCGCTGTTGCTCGGCTGCAACCGCTGCTACTGCCTGCTCTGGACACGTGAGTCCCGCTTTGCGCTGCTGGCCGCCTACGGATTGCCGAACGACCTGCGCCAGCAATTGGTGGGGAATACGGTGGCCCCGGCTGATGCGCCACTGCTGGCTCGGCTACGTGCGCCGGTGGCTGAGGACGAGGCACCGACCCGCCCGCTGGTGCTGCACGCCGCCCAGGCCCAGGTCGAGGAGTGGCCGCATCTGATCGGGCCTGCGGGCAGTGGCACCCTGGTGGCCTTGCCGATGCTGGCGCGGGCCAGCCTGCTCGGCGCGCTCATCCTCGACTGGAACGCGCCGCAGATTGATTTGGATGCTCGTCAGATCAATCTGAGTGTCGGGGCGGCGGCCCAGATGGCCGGTGCCCTGGAGAGCCTGCTGCTCGCCCGCGATGCCGAGGAGGCCGGACGTATGGAGCAGGAGCTACGGGTGGCCCGTGAAATCCAGACCGCCCTGCTGCCTGCGCACTCGCCGCAGATCGCGGGCTGGCAGATCGACGCCGCCTGGCGCTCGGCCCGTCTGGTCGGCGGCGACTTTTATGACTTCTGGCCGCTGCCACAGCAACACGGGACAGGGGGCAGGGGACGTGATCTCGACGATGCGTTCGCCAGAGCAATTGGCGCGGCATGGCCGAATGATCACGCGCTGCGGCTGCTCGCCGCTGATCCAGGGTACATTGGCGAAATCCCTCGGGTTCCCGAGCTAGGCTTTGTGATCGCCGACGTGAGCGATAAGGGCGTTCCGGCGGCCATGTTTATGGCCATGTCGCGCTCCCTGGTACGGGCCGCCGCCCTCGACGGTTCGCCCCCCCCGATAGCGATGGAGCGGGCCAACCGCTGGATCACCCGCGACTCGGAGTCGGGCATGTTCGTGACCCTCTTCTACGGGCTGCTCGACATCGAGAGCGGGCGGCTGCGCTACACCTCGGCGGGCCACAACCCGCCTCTGCTCTACCATCCGGCCAGTGACACCTTCGATGAGTTGCGCACGCCGGGTATCGCCCTCGGTGTGCTGGAGGAGATTACGCTGCATGAGGCCGACATCTGCCTCTGGCCGGGGGATGTGCTGGTCTGCTACACCGACGGGGTAACGGAGGCGATTGACGACGCCCAGAACGAGTTTGGGGTGGCTCGGCTGCGCCAGGTGATCGCTCGCCACGCCACTGAGGATGCCACGCAGATTGTACAGGCGATCCTCAATGCGGTGGACCAGCACGGTCGCGGCCAGCCACCCTTCGATGATGTCACCCTGGTGGTGATCAAGCGTCTGTAGGGGCGAATTTCGATTCATATATTTTCCAAAATTGCCAGCTTAGCTGGCAATTTTGGAAAATATATGAAGATTTTATTCCTACCGTGGCAGGATCGAGAGGTTGGAAAACTGTAGGCTGAGCAAGCGCGGATCTCCCACCGGGGATGTCGGCGGCTCGGCGCTGTGAAACTCGACCCTGTTCTCGCCGGGCTGGAGCGTCAGCCGGATCTCAAGGCTGGTGAGCCGATCCTGGGCAAGCGGGAATTGCTCCGTGTTGCCGCCGTTGAGCCGCACCTGGAGCGTGCGCGCCTGGGCCATCGGGGTGACGTTGAAGCGCAGTGTGACCTCGGATGCGCCGCAGGGGTAGACCCGCAGCGTGCCGGTGTCGCCCTTGAGCCAGCGGAAGACCGTGCCCGCCGCGCTGACCTCTGGCTCGTACCAGTCGCGGGCGGGGGTCCAGAACGGCGCGCCAGTCGGTGTCGCGGTCGGTTGATAGGCCCGCAGAATGTCATCCTCGTAAGTTGGCGGAACGTCGGCGAAGAGGGTGTCTTGCAGGGCGGCGATTGCATCGCTCTGCCGTGCGTCGAGGTTCTGCTTGTAGAAGACCACGTAGCGCACGCCCTGGCAGGCCAGCGCCGCACGGGCGGCGTTCGGACTCTCGTCCACGCCAATGTCCTTGACCGGCGGGGTGCCATCGATCAGCGCGCCAAAGAAGCGGTCGTGCCGCCAGTCGTGCAGCTTCTCGCGGGCAATACGCCCGCCGAAGATCCGCTTCTGGTGGATCGTCTGGTAGAACATGGCGTTCGCCTTGAGGTTGGGAACCTCCAGGATCGCATAGTCGCTGGGGTCGGCGGCGAGCTGCCGGTAGAAGGGCGAGACATCGGCGGCGTTGGCCGTCGGGTCAATCGGGAAGGGCTTGGGCCAGAACTCGAATAGCACCAGGGCCACCAGCAGCGCGGGCAGCCCCGCCCGACCCCACCTCGGCAGCCGGATCATGCGCGGCAGCCGCGTGAGCCAGTCGGTTCCGATGGCGGCCAGCATCGCGAGGGCCAGCATGGCCACCAGCACGAAGCGGCTGGGGAAGCGGAAGATCTCCATAAACGGGAGCATGCGGAAAAGGACGAACGGCATAGGGATCGGGTGAGCCGTGTCGTAGCTATTTACCCCGTTGATCTGGAGGTACGGCCCGAGGGCCAGCAGAAAACCGACGACGAACATCAGCACGAACAGCGCGCTGCGCCGCCACTCGCGCAGGGTGCCGATCAGCGCGAGAGCGAGGGCCACGTAGCCCAGGGTGGCCACCCCGGCCACCACATTTATCGACACGAGTCGGCTAAAGATCGACTGCGCCCAGTCGCCCCAGAGCGGGTGGTAGATACTTGGCAGCCAGAAGGCCAGCAGATCGACCGAGTGAAGGACGCTGTGGGTGATCGGGCGCTGGGCCGAGGCTTTGTTCGCATACTCGGCAATCATTGGGACAAGTACGGGTGAGAACAGAGCCAGGAAGAGTGCGCCCACGCCAGCGCACTTGGCGAAGACCGCCAGGATCGCTCTGGCCTGACGCAACCGGAGCGACTCGGAGATCGCCACGAGGCCGGTGATCGTAACTGCGAAGATCAGGTAGTGCCACTCCGAGAGCCCCGTCGCGGTTAGCAGCGCGGCCGCCAGGAGCAGGAAGGGCCAGCGTTCGCGCAGGCCAACCAGGAGCGCCAGCAGGTAGAGCGGCAGCAGGCCCGTGCTTAGCAAGGTGATCTGCCCAGCCCAGAGGTGAAAGGCCATGTACGGGCTGAACCCGTAGATCAGGCCGGCAATGAACGCGGCGGGGCGGTTCGCCGTGACATCGTAGGCCAGCAGGTACGCCCCGCCCGCCGCGAGGACGAACCAGAGCATGCTCATGATATTGAAGGCCGCCGAGATGCCGAACAGCATAACGAGGGGAACCGCAAGCACGCCGTTGAGCGGATCGAGGGTGTGGAAGTAGAGCGATATGCCGGTCGGGTAGAACATATACGGGGTGGAAAAGATCGGCACGCCGAGGCTCAGCGCCTTGCTCACCCACCAGATGTTCCACAGGCACTCGCGGTCGTCAACAATCCCGGTAATCGCGTCCTGAAGGTGGGCGACCGTCGGCCAGGTGAAGGCGAGGGCCAGGAGGCAGTAGCCCAGGAGCGCCAGCCCGTGGCGTCGCAGCGCGGCCCCGAGGGAGCGCACGCGCACGCCAGGGCGTGGCTCCTTCCGAGATTGTATGAACATACCTACTCTACCGCCACCTGCTCTGATCCGAGCACCTCGCGCAGCCCGTTGAGCAGGCTGGGCGTGCAGTTCACCGTATGCTGCGAGCGCAACACCACGATGCCGACGCCGTTGGGCACATAGAGCGTTACCTGGTCGCCGCCGTTGCTGGAACACAGGAGGTCGTGTACGCTCTGCATGCACTGCACATTGCTCTCGTGATCCTGGCTGCGCGGCAGGTGGAGCTTCAGGGTGCGCCCGTTGAACGTCGGCGCTGAGAATGTCTCGGCGCTGGCGGGGGTGGGTGCGCTCTTTGTCGGAGCCTTGCCATGTCCATGGCCGTTGCCATGACCGTTACCGTTGCCGTTGCCGTTGCTCAGCCTCACCGGGCCTCTGGACTGAATCACCGATACCGGCGCGGCGGGCGGTGGCACGGACGAGGGTGGCGAGGGAGGGGATGCGGGTTGGCGGGGCTGAGCGATGGTGGGAGGCACTATCATCTGAGGTTTCATCTCCGGCTCTCTGTCGTTTATCGCCTGTCCCCGATC
>CAIRFY010000552.1 GCA_903877945.1 uncultured Oscillochloris sp.
CCTCACCCCCCAGCCCCCTCTCCCTGAACGGGAGAGGGGGAGCCGAGCGCATCCTGATGAAGAATCTCCCCTCTCCCCGTGAGGGAGAGGGGCAGGGGGTGAGGGGGCCGGAGTTGACTTTGCTCATGCCCTGACAAAGGCTTTGTCACTGGCTGTACCCCTCCGGCGCTCGGTAGCGCTCCAGGTTCCGAAAGCGTGTCGTGCGGGCTTCAAAGCGTAGCGGGATGATGCCTAGCGGGCCGTTGCGGTGCTTCGCTATGTGAATCTCGGCGATACCCTTTTTCTCGGTCTCTTTATCATAGAGTTCTTCTCTATAAATAAACATAACGATATCGGCGTCCTGCTCAATACTACCGCTCTCTCTCAGATCGGATAGCATCGGCACGTGGCTTTGGCGACCCTCAACGGCGCGCGAGAGCTGGGAGAGGGCGATCACCGGCACGTTGAGTTCGCGGGCCAGAGCCTTGAGGCCACGGCTGATCTCGCTCACCTCCTGGACACGGTTGTCGCTGCGGCGACCAGACATGAGTTGGAGGTAATCAATCAGCAGGAGATCGATGCCCGCCTCAGCGTGAAGGCGGCGAGCCTTGCTGCGCACCTCGTTAATGCTGAGACCGGGGGTATCCTCAATATAGATCGGGATCTCGGAGAGTACGCCCATGCCTTCCAGGGCCAGATTCAGCTCGTCGCCGCGCAGGTTGCCGGTGCGCAGGCGCTGCATATCAATGCCGGTGTGCATCGAGAGCATGCGCTGCACGAGCTGGTCGCGGCTCATCTCCAAACTGAAGATGCCGACCGTCTGTTTGGCTTTGTTGGCCACGTTGTAGGCCAGCGAGAGGGCGAGACTCGTTTTTCCCACACTCGGCCGGGCCGCCAGAATAATCAGGTCGCTCGGCTGGAGTCCGCCAGTAAGCTCGTCGAGGTCAGTGTAGCCGGTAGGAACACCAACGACCTCACCACGGCGATCCTGGAGCGTCTCGATCTGGGCGAAGAGGGCGTTGACGATCTTCCCGATGTGGACAAAGTCTTGGGTGCCACGGCGCTGCGAGACCGTGAAGAGCTGGGACTCGGCCTTGTCGAGGGTGGTCTCCAGCGACTCGCTCTCGTCGTAGCCGAGGGCCGTGATCTTGCCGCCGACCTCAATCAGCTTGCGTAGCACGGCGGTGCGCTCGACGCTGCGGGCATAGTACTCGACATGGACAGCAGTAGGCACTTCGCCGAGCAGATCACCCAGGAAGGACATACCGCCGACCAGGTCGATCCGCTCTTGGCGGCGCAACTCGGTGGCCACCGTGGTAATGTCAGGAGGTTCGCGGCGACCGTAGCAGGCCAGCATGGCATCATAGACCATGGCGTGCTTCTCAAGGTAGAAGTACTCGGACGACAGCCAACCGGCCACGGCGACAATCGCCTCGCGCTCAAGCAGGATCGAACCGAGGGTAGCGCGCTCGGCCTGAAGATCGAAGGGGACGGAGCGTTCCATCGTGGTCTCGTGCTTTCCCCACTATTCCCCGGCTTATCCCGATCTTGTCCACATGCTGTGGATAAACGCCGATGTGCCACGGCGTATGCCGTGGCACATCGGTTCGTGCATTGTTCAGATAGGGTACGTGCGAGGGGCAACAGACCTAGATCTGAGGCACGTCGCCATCGGAGGGACCCTCATCGGCAGATGCGCCGCCCTCGCCCTCGACGATAATGTTCAGCGCTGGCTCAAGGTCGCTCAGCAGGCGTACCTTCACCGCGTAGGTTCCGGTGCGCTTGATCGGGTCTTCGAGTTCGATCTTCCGCCGGTCGATATCAAGGCCGATCTGCGCCTTCAGCTTTTCGGCGATGTCTACATTCGTCACTGAGCCGTACAGCCGGTCGTGCTCACCGACCTTGACGACAAAGCGTAGGGAGACACCGTTGATCCGGTCGGCCAGAGCCTGGGCGTCTTTGCGGCCCGCATCGGTACGCCGACGCTGGGCCGACAGGCGCTCTTCGACCTGGCGGATCTGGCCACGGGTCGCCAGCACCGCAAAGCCCTTCGGGAGCAGGTAGTTGCGCCCAAAGCCACCGGAAACATCTTTAAGCTCACCCGCCTTGCCGAGGTGCTCGACATCGTGGGTGAGCAGGACTTTCATCTTCGCGCTCACAAACCCACTCCTCAGGTACATGGTCTTCAAGACAGCAGGCGCTATATTACCACAGGCCATGCCGCTCCGTCAATGTGGTAGAGAATCTTGCCAGGGCATGTGCAAAGTATTGCGCTCAGTCCACCGTGGCTCTATTGCCTAGGATCGTCGGCGACACCACGGTTGAGATGGTCGACAGCAGCGTGCGCAAGCTCGCCGGCTTGGTGAGGTAGGCGTTTGCCCCGGTTGCCAGGCAGCGCTCGCGGTCGCCCGGCATCTCCAGCGCCGTCAGCGCGATGATTGGCACCGGGGCTAGTTCAGGATCAGCCCGGATGTGCCGGATTGCGGTCAGGCCATCCATCTTGGGCATCTGGATGTCCATCACCACGACGTCCGGGTGGGTCGCCCGCACCTGGGCCACGGCCTCTTCCCCCGTGCGTGCGATGGCAATCTGACCACCCTGGTGGGTGAGCATATCAACATACGCCGCCAGGGATGGCTCGTGGTCATCCGCGAACACCACCCGCAGCGGGTACGTCCACGGCTGGGGAAGAGGAACCCTCTCCCGAACCGTCGGCGCTGCGACGATGGTTCCCTCTACCCAGGGCAGGCTCACGGTAAAGCGGCTGCCCTGACCAGGGGTACTCTCCAGGCTGATGCTGCCGCCGTGCAGTTCCACGAGCTGACGCACCAGCGTCAGCCCCAGCCCCACCCCGCCGTACCGCCGCGACATGAGCCCGTCTACCTGGGTGAAGAGCTGAAAGATCTGCGCGTAATCGACCTCGGCGATGCCGATGCCCGTGTCCCACACGACGAACTTGATGCACTCCTGCTCGGCATCCGTGTGTATTTCTAGGCCGATGACCCCGCCGATCGGAGTGAACTTCACGGCATTGTCGAGCAAGTTGACCAGGATCTGGGTCAGCCGCCGCTCGTCGGCGCGCAGCCCCTTGACCCCGAGATCAATGCTGCGCTGCACACGGATGCCCTTTTGTTGCGCGACAGCACACACAAACTGTATCGCCGTGTGGCAGAGGTCGTCCACATCAATGGGATGGCAGTCGAGCGTCGCATGTCCCGATTCGATATAGGCGAGGTCTAGAATATCGGTGAGGATGGTGAGGAGATGATGCCCGCTCTGCGTGATCGAGTCCAGGATCCGATGCTGATGCACGTTAATCGGCCCGTGGACTTCTGACTCCAGGATCTCGCTGCCCCCCAGAATAACGGAGAGCGGCGTGCGTAACTCGTGGCTCATCATCGCCAGGAACTCGCTCTTGAGCCGCAGCGCACGGGTCAGTTCGGCGTTCGTGCGGCTAAGAGCCTCGACGTACGCCCGCAGGGCCGCCTCATCCTGCTTACGCTGGGTGATGTCCTGGGCGATAACAACCCCCATGATCAGCTTACCGTCATCATCGTACACGGGCGTGCCACTGAAGACGAGCCAGCGATCCGTTTCCATCCCGTCAGGACGTACACGCAACTCAAGGCCCGCGAACTGCTCACCCCGCAGCACCCGGTTTGCCGGCCACGCATCAGGCGGGAGCGCATGACCCTGCGTATCAAAGGGCATCAGGTGCATCGGTCGACTCGGCGTGCCGTGCGGCACGGGTGGTCTGGCGTTCTGCAAGCCACCCAGACGCAGGCCAGCCGCGTTGATGGTCGCAATTGTGCCGTCTGGATGGAATACGACCATCCCTTCGTGCATTGTCCGTGCAATGGCGTCAAGCTGTCGGCGCTCATCCGCCAACATACGCTCAGCATGCTCGCGTGCATGCTGCTGCTCTTCTGGCGATTGGCCGCCAGTTTGCCCGTAAAACATGGGAGTATTCATCGAGATACTTCTCCTGGGGATGATTGTCGTCCATGGGTGTCGGGATGCTGTGCATCTCGCACCGGATGCCACATCAACTGCAACTGTCGAATCGTGCAGGCTGGCAAGGATGGACGATTGGAATTCCAGATAATCCGCTTCCCAGTGCAACGTCGCACGGGATGTGGCGAGCCATGAGAAGGGTCTGCGCTGATCGAACGCATAAACTGCACATCCAACTGCAATGACCGAACCGGTGGGCGTGCATACCGGGTAGTAGCAGGCATGCCAACGGCAACGGCGTCCATCTGGCAACTCCCCGCGCACGTCGGCGTCGAGGATGGGCGCACCACTCATCAGAACGTGGTGCAGCAGCGGTGTGATCACCGGTGCCAGGGAGGGGAGGATGGTGGACAGCATCTGGCCCTGATGGTCGGCGGCGGGTAGGCCATGGATGGCGGCGAGCTGTGAATCCACCCTGAGGAAGCGCAACTCACGGTCGAGTGCGCCAAACCCCACCGGAACTGTGCGAGCATGGCTTCGCGATGGTTGCAGTTCGAACGGTTGGTTCCCCAACATAAATGCCTCCCCTAGCCTTTTTACACGCCTTTTTAGTACAAGATTAACTGAAATAACTCAGGTTTTTTAAATCCGATTTAAAAAACGTTAATATTTTAATTATGAAAGCAAGTTGATACAAATTGCGAATGCGATTAGTGCGCAGTATAATGACGTGGTCTGAAAAAAATCTGAAAAGAGAGGCGGAATACCCGCGTATGAGTGATACGATCATCTGCGATCTCAGTATAGAGAGTGACGACCGAGATCGGTAGTATGCAAACTCCGCATACGCTGTCAGGATCTTCCTGACAGTGTCGGGATACGTCCGTCTAATGTTTGCGGTGTGCAGGGGGTGTCCCTGCGGTGGGGGAAGCGGATTTTTTTGATTGTCCCATCGAGGGCAACCTGTCACCCTGAGCGAAGCGAAGGGGCCCGGTCGGGATTCTTCGCTTCGCTCAGAATGACAGGACGCCTCACAGCCCACAAATTTGTGAAGGGTCAATATATGCCACATGGCATATGGTTTTTATGTGTCTGATCCCGCACAATACGGCATACGAGCTTTGCTAGACCGTCCTCATTCCTCCCTAGCATCGGTTCCCCAGGGCGTGTCCTTGATCCGGTGAAAGGAGCAATCCCCATACGGAACGACACCTCCTATCACACGCTACACCTCTTCGGCACGCCGCATGCCACGTATGGTAGTGCGCTGATCTCCTTTACCACCAGGAAAGCCTGGGCGCTACTGGCCTACGTGATGATCGAGGGAAACCGCCCACATAGCCGGAGCGCGCTGGCGACGATGCTCTGGCCCGAAAGCCCGCCCGCGAAAGCCCATAACAGTCTCAGCGCGGCCCTGACCCAGTTGCGCACTATGGTCGCCCGACCAGACGCGCCACATCTGCCGATCATCGCTACCCCGCAAACCTTACAGCGTAACCCGCTCGCCGACATTGTGGTCGATGTGGAGCAATTTAACGCCGCGCTCGACGCCTGCGCGGCGCATCGGCACCGCGACGTGGTGTGCTGTCTGGCCTGTGCCCGACAACTGGCCGAGGCAGTGGCGCTGGTGCGCGGCGAATTTTTGGAAGGGCTAACTCTGAACGGTAGCCCAACCTTCGAAGACTGGCTCATGGTGAAACGCAGTCACCTGAACGCACAAATCTCCAGTGCGCGGCACACCCTTGCGGTACACCATGAGCAGTACGGCGACAGTAACGCGGCGCTGGCGTACCTGCACGACGTGCTAGCCGATGCCCCCTGGGATGAAGACGCACATTGGCAGGTGATACGCATCCTTGGGCAGAACGGGCAGCGCGCACGTGCGCTGAAGCAGTACGACGCCTGCGTCGCCGCGCTTGATCGCGAGTTCGGCGTCTCCCCGTCGGCTGAAACCGATGATCTCGCCGAGCGGATCCGCACGGGGACGCTGCACCCGCCCCCGCGTCCCGAGCTGTGCCTGCCGAACGGGCTGTCGCCGCTTGTCCGTCAATACGCCGATCTATGCGCCCTCACCGATGTGCTGTCCGACATGCAGCATCGTCTGGTGACGATCTGCGGGCCAAGCAGGATCAGGAAGACGCACGTGGCGATCATGGTCGCCAATAGGGTTGGCCCCTGCTACCGCGATGGCGTGCGGATGGTGGATCTGTCCGCCGCGCCAACCATAGACGACATCATCATGGTGATCGGCGCAGCAATCGGCCTGACGTTCAGCAGCACGCAGCCGATTTTCGACCAGTTGCTCATGGTACTTGCGGATAGGGAACTGCTACTGCTGCTGGATAACGCCGAACACCTTCGGTCTTACGCCGGACTGCTGACCGAACTGCTGGGGTGCGCGCCCAACGTGACCGTGCTGGTCACCTCGCACGTGCCTCTGGATCTTATGGACGAGTGGGTCTACGAGGAAGAATCGTAGGGGCGAAACATCGCCAGCGGATGCGTGTGGAAGCCACACATGGATCCGCTGGCGACGCTTCGCCCCTCGCGTGGTCGCGGGCCGTGGTCAGCCGCTGATGATCTTCTTCAGCTCGTCCTTCCGGCCAGCCTCGTTCATACGCTGTTTGAACAGCAGCAAATAGACACCGCCGGGTGTGCGCCGTCGGCTGCCATCGACCGTCATCATACCGCCGCCAGCCTCAATCCCCTCGACCTCGTGGCGCAGAGCCTGGGCGGCCTCAACGCCAAGGGCGGCCACAGAGCGCTCGATGGTGGCCTGAGATCGTGGCTCCTTCTCACCCAAAGCCGCCACAATTTCTTGCACAGCCTGTTGAAACGCTCGCCGCTGCTGGCGCTCGTTTGCCGCAGCCCGCCGCTTCGCCTCTTCCTCTGCTTGCCGATCTCGCGCTCTACTCGCTCGCATAGGTCTTACCTCTCTCTATTCAACCCGCGACCAGCGCCGAACGACGATCCATGACATCGATGGTCGTTCACTGTCCATTATCTATTGTCCATCATCGCCCATTATATGCCAATTCCGACGGATCTACATATATGCAGCCTGTCAGCCCAGGGCTGGTGTAAAGTCACCCTCCGGCCCTCACCCCCTGCCCCTCTCCCTCACGGGGAGAGGGGAGATTCCGCACCAGGACGCTTCCGGCTCCCCCTCTCCCGCTCAGGGAGAGGGGGCTGGGGGGTGAGGGCTACCCGGCGATCACACGACTTTGCACCAACCCTGCGGCCAGCGACAGTCGGGCCTGGGTGCCTTCGCCGGGTACACCGCTGCTGCTCATCTGGAGCTCGCCGCCGTACTGGTGGGCCACGGCTGTCACCAGGGCCAGGCCAAGGCCGGAGCCGGGGACACTGCGGGTGTGGGCGCGATCCACGCGAAAGAAACGCTCGTTGACGCGGGGAATATCCTCGGGGGGGATGCCAATGCCGTTATCGCTCACGACGATCTCCAACTGGTCGTCGCACCAGTCGGCGCACAGGCGGATCGCGCCGCCCTCGGGGCTATACTTGATCGCGTTATCGAGCAGGTTCCCGACCATGATCGCCAGGTCACTGGGGGTAATAAAGGCATCGGGGATGTGCGCGGCAATCTCGACGGTGATCTGCTGGCCCCGTGCGGTGGCTCGCAGGCGCGCCGAGCGCACACAGAGTGCCAGTTCATCGGCTACCGAAAGTGGTCGCTCGGGGGGACTGAACACGCCGCTCTCCGCCCGCGAGAGCTGGAGCAGATCACTCACCAGCCCCGCCATCTGGCTGATCTCCTCGTTGATCTCGCTGGCGTACGTCCTGGCCTGTTCGTCACTCACCTTGTTCGAGGCCAGGATCTCCGCTCGCAGTTTCATCGCCGCCAGGGGTGCCCGCAGTTCATGCGAGGCGTTGGCGACAAAGTCGCGCTGCTCCTGGATCATCGTCTCGACGCGCCCGGCCATATGGTTGAACATCGCCCCCAGCGAGGCCAGTTCGCTCACGCTATCGTCGATCTCCACCCGTGCGTCCAGGCGTCCCTCCGACATCTGCTCAGCCACCCCGCGCAACTCGGCCAGGGGCCGGGTCATCTGAGCGGCCAGCCAGAGCGTGATCACCAGGATGAGCAGCAAGGTCGCCACAGTCACACCGATCAGGGCCAGCCAGCGATCCCAGAGCTGCGCCCGCATGGGTGCAAGAGACGAGTCAATCTGGAGGACACCGAGGGTTCCGCGCTCCTCGTTGTGTACCGGCACAGCGGTGGTGAGCCGCTCGCCGTTGCGGTTGCTCACCACATCGCCCGCCAGCAGCACTGGCAGGCTCACCGTCAGCACGACATCGCCAGCGGCGCTGCTGGTCAGCAGCTTACCGGACATATCGAAGATGCTCAGGTTCGTATCGGACGGCAGCTCACGCCGCCACTGGTCGCGGTGAGATGACCAGAGAGCCATAATCTGCTCGGCCTGCGGCTGCTCCATCGTCTCAGAAAACGTGTTCGCCAGCAGCAGCGCGGTGACCTGCTGCTCGTGGGTGAAAGACTCCAGGGTCATGCGGGCCATCTGAGTGCCCGCCATCAGCAGCAGCAGCCCCAGCCCAAGGGCCAGGACGCTAATGATCGTTGCGGAAAGCTGGCCGCGCAGGGAGCGAAAAAAACTCACCATACCGCCTCCTTCGCGCTGGCAAATCGGTAGCCGACATTACGCACCGTCTGGATATACTGTGGTAGCGAGGGGTCGTCCTCAATCTTCTGGCGCAGCCAGCGGATATGCACATCCAGGGTGCGCGTATCCCCGAGCCAGTCGGTGCCCCAGATCTGGATAAAGAGCTGCTCGCGGGTGAGAACCGTGCCCGCCTGCTGCATCAGCATCGCCAGCAATTCGTACTCCTTGTTGCGCAGGGTCAGCTCGACATCGCCCTTATAGGCTCGGTGGGCCGCCAGGCTCAGGCGGATCTGCCCGATGATCACCTCGCTATTGGGGAGTTGGGAATGATCCCACTGCACGCGGCGCAGGATCGAGCGGATATGGGCCAGCAACTCCTGAAAGGCGAAGGGTTTGGTCAGATAATCGTCCGCGCCAAGCTCCAGCCCACGGATGCGATCCACCTCCATACCCAGGGCACTGAGCATAATGATCGGCACCTGCGAGAAGCGGCGGATCTCCTGACAGACCTGCCAGCCATCCATGCCCGGCAACATAACGTCAAGCACGATCACATCAGGCCGCTCGGCGTGGGCCGTACTCAACCCCGCTGGCCCATCGTCCGCCACCAGCACAGCGAAGCCATGCACCTCCAACTGGAAGCGCATGGGGCCAGTCAGTCGCCCATCATCGTCAATGATCAGGACTGTCGTCATCGTGTTCTGGGGCCAATACCTTTCACATAACAAATCTTCCACCGCGCAGCCCTCACCCCCAACCCCCTCTTCCTGTGAGGGAGAGGGGCAGGGGGTGTGGGCTGCGCGACAGCCCTACGAAAGCCCCGAGAAGAAATCCGTCCGCACATGGGAGCTACGCACGTGTAGCTCGCGCAGCGTCTCCTTAAACGAGTCTACCATGCCGGGGGGGCCAGAGAGGTAGAAGGTACAATGTTGATAGTCGGGGATCTCGGCCTGGATGAGTTGCGGGGTGATCCGACCGACCCGGCCCTTCCAGTTCGCCGGAGCCTTGCTCTTGTCGGTCACGGTATAGATCGTCGTGATGCCCAACTCCTCGTGGGCGCGGTCGAACACATCCCGATAGACAATATCGCGTGCGGCGCGGTTGCTGTAGAGCAGGGTGATCGGGCGACGCTGGCCGGTGTCGAGCAGGTGTTTGATCATACTGCGGAAGGGCGTGATCCCGACGCCACCGGCGATCAGGACGCACTTCTGCTCAGGATCGGCGGGCAAGGTGAAGTCGCCCGCGAGCTGACCGGCCATAATCTGGCTGCCGCCCTTCATAGACAGCAAGGCCCGCTTGTAGCTGCTCGATTGCTGGTAGAACTTCACCCCGATACGGATCTCGTCCTCGGTAGGCGCGGAGGCCAGGGTAAAATAGCGCCGGTTGCCACGGTTGTCCGGCTCACGGTGGCCGAGCGTCCACTCCATATACTGGCCGGGGGCAAAGGCCAGCCGCCCCACGGGCTGAAAGACAAAGTCGTAGATGTCGGGCGAAAGCTGGATTTTCTCCTTGAGTTGCAGCACCAGCCGGGCCTTCGGACTCACCAGGTACGCCAACAGGTTCCCGACCAGCATCGCCAGTTCGGGGGTGACGTAGAAGCTGCCCAGGTGAACCTGCGGGGCCGAGAGCAGCCCCACCAGCCCGCCGTAGATCATCTGCCAGCGGCGCGTGGGCGGCGAGGTGAGCGGCTCGGTGACAAAGACGAAGGCGAAGAAGAAGAGCGGCGCGTAGATCAGCGACTTCCACAGAGTGGTCGCCGGGTTTTCGCCAACGACCACGCTGAGCAGCAGCGTCGAAACCACCGCCGCCGCCAGGAAGGTCGCCACCATCGCCCCACGGTGGATCTTGCGCACAATCAGCAGGCCACCGACCAACACAAAGGGCAGCAGCATCGGGTTGCCCACCCACCAACTCGCCGACTGATTCACCGTCAGGTAGGTGATTGCCACCGCCGCCGCCGCCGGGTTAAACAGGTGCTTGCGGTCAATCGCCAGCAGATACTTCGAGGCCATCGCCATCGCCCCGGCCCAACCCAGGAACCACAGGTCGCCGTAACCCTCAATCGGCGTGATGATCAGGGCCAGGATCAACGCGGTGATGTAGGTCGAGTCGCTGGCGGGGGCCACCCCGAACGACCAGGCGAGCAGCCGGTTGGTTGCCCAACACACAGTAATCAGAAAACCAACGCTGAACAGGATCGCGAAGGGGTCGTAGCTCAGCACGCCGCCGAAGGAGAGGATCGTCGCCACGCCGATCAGGAACATGAGGACGTAGAGTACCAACCGATACATCGTAACCCGGTTGAGCATCCTATCGATGAGTGCGATCATGAGATAACATACCTTCTGAAACCACTGGTGGGCGTAGCCTGACCGCCAGCGTCGATCATATAACCCTCAAAGTCGGCGAGCTGTTCGATAAACATGATCCCGTACCGACCCATGGCGAAGGCGGCGGTGGCGAAACGATCCGCCTCGTAGACATCCGGGCCGATCACGGTCAGGCTGACAATGTCGGTGATCGGTTGCCCCGGCGCGTGGGGGTTGTAGACATGCTGACCACGAATGTAGGTACCCGAGGTCGCCAGGCCGCAGTCGCTTATGGCGAGAACCTTGACGATCTGGCGGATATCGAAGGGGTTGCGGATCCCGACGCGCCAGAACTGGCCTTCGGCGTTGCGCCCGACCGCCTCAATATCGCCACCGGCGTCCACATAAAAGTTGGCGCAGTTGGCCAAGCGCAGCATGTCGGCCGCATGAGCAATCGCCAGACCCTTGACGATCCCCGCCGGGTCGTAGCGGTCGCCGCGCCAGATATTAAAATAGCCGTCAGTTTCCTGACGGGTCTGCTCCGCCAGCGCGAAGACAGCGCGCATCTCGGCGCTGGCGGATTCTGGCGCGATCCGCCCGGCGTTGATCGCACTGATCTCGCTGGTGTCTTTATAGGTGCTAAATGTCTCGTCAATATGCGTGAAGTAGGCAAACACCGACTCGATCACGCCCTCGTCGTCTGAGTCAAGGACCTCAATCGTAATCGGCATACCCATGAGGATGCGGGTGGATTTCATAGCGGGGAGGCTTGGAGGGGCCGTTGGCCCCTCCAAAAAAATCTTTCCCCAACCCCTCCGTAGAGGCGCATCACGATGCGTCCCTACGACTTGGCGGCTTCAAGCGCAGACTGGAGCGACTGGGCGAACGCCTCGCTCGTGAGGGTGGCACCGGAGATAACATTCACGTTGGCGCTCTGCACCTGGATGGCCTCGCTGGTGAGGTAGGGCATCGCATAGGTATTGATCCGCACTGAAGTGCGCCGGTGGTTGGGGAAGCTCAGAAAGGAGACATCAGAGATCTGTCCGCCGTGGATGACGGCCTTCACCTGCACGTTGCCATAGTAGGCGTCGGCGAGTGCCCCGGTGTACTCACCATCCTTGTACGTCCCGAGGGCGGCAGCGGCGGGCGGCAACGCCGCTGCGACGTTGGCCTTAGATGCCGCGATCTGCATGGGTTTGGATGCCACCGGGGCAGCGCCAGCTATCTGGCGTGCCTGCGCGATCAGGGCCGGGGGTGCCGACACCTGGCGCGTCACCGCAGCGACTGGCACCTGGCTCACAGCGGAGACATCCGTCGCAAGTAGTCGCTCGTGAACAGCGTAGGCACCGAAAGAGCAGACGACGAAAGCTGAGACGGAGTACTTCTTTACGGCACGGAGCAGGGGCGACGGGCGGCTGGACTTGCGCTGCGACATATATGTCATCTTCCTCGTATCATGTGCAACAGGTACTGATCACAGCATAACGGATCGCGTCGTCCGCCGTGTTAAATCAGCGCCGTCCCAGCTTAAAAGTAGCTTAAATTATCGAGATGCACGGCGTAAGTAAGGAGTGTCATACCATGGGGCCAATTGCGTGGGTTGTCTTTGGCGGGCTGGCGGGCTGGGTTGCAAGCCTGATTGCGGGAACAAGCCATCGTCAGGGTTGTCTGCTGAATGTGGTTATCGGGATCGTGGGCGCGATCATCGGCGGCGCGGTGATGCAGTTCTTCACCGGCGAGTCGATCTCGTTCCAACTATTTAGCCTAAACAGCTTCGTCGTGGCCGTGATTGGCGCGCTGATCTTGCTGGCGCTGGTGAACGCGGCGCAGCGCCGACGATAAAAAACCCCGTAGGAGCATTGGCAACGCTCCTACGGATTTTTTATGTACCAGCGCTCGATATTCCAGAGGTAGCGCGGTGAGTTGATGTCAACGGGGCCATCGAGGGTGCTAACAGTGGCACTGAGAGCCACGGGCAGGCGGTCATCCCAGAGGAAGAGGTAGGGCAGAACCTGGGCGACACGCGCCTGGGTCTGACTGATCGCGGCGACGCGCTCGTCTTGGTTGTAGAGCTGGCGGGCAGCCTGGGCCTGGTTATCGAAGGCCGAGTCGGAGAATCCGACAAAGTTGCGCGTGGCCCGACTGTCGGCCTGGCCCTGGTTGAGCTGACTAGAATGGAACAGCGCGAAGTCGTCGGGGTCGTAGTAGACCGAGTCGGCGAAGTCGGGGTCACCCATGCCGTTGCTCCAACTACCCAGAAGCAGGTCGAAGCTGTAGGGCGTGGCGTACTTGGAGAGGATCACCGTGGCGAAGTCGGCAGGCTCAACGGTGATTTGGATGCCGACGTTGGCGGCGGCGGCGGCGATACGGCGAGCGGCGACCACACGGCGCTCGTCGTCGCCGCGCACAAACAGGGTGGCAGTCAGGGAGATTCCCTCGCGCTGACGGATGGTTGCGTGTTCGGGCAAGACCCAGCCGGCGGCGTCGAGGATGGCGCGTGCGCCGTCAAGGTCGACTGCAGGTGCGGGCGGTGGAGTGATGTCGGCCCAGGAGCCGGGCAGGGCGCTGGACGCGATGGGGACGCCCTGGCCCTTGGTGGCGGCCTCGACAAGACGCGGAACATCGACGGCTTTGGCGAGCGCCTGACGCACGCTCAGGTCAGCGAAGGGGTGCCCCTCGCGCAGGTTGAATCCCAGGAAGTAGTAGCCGTTCTCAGGGTAGCCACCAGTCTGGAGGCCAGGCGTGGCGGCGGCGCTGCCCTGGAGGCTCCAGGGCAACTCGGACAGGAGCAACTGGCCGTCGCCGAGAGCCTTCAGGGCCACATCAGGGCTTTCGACCAGGACAAAGGCCACCCGGTCGAGCAAGGGGGCACTGCGGTAGAAATTATCGAAGCGCGAGAGAATGATCGCCTTGCCGGGCTGACGCTCATCGAGCTTGAACGGCCCGCTGCCCACCGGTACATCCCAAAAATTAAGATCACCGATAGCGCGATCTGCCAGCACGTGGCGTGGCAGGATGGGTACCGCCAGAGCGACCAGGATCGGGGCGTAGCGCCCGCTTAACTGGAGTACAATAGTGCTGCTTGTGGGCGTGGTGACGGCAGTGATCGTGCGCAGGTCGGCCAGGAGGGCGGTATTCGTAACGGGCAAGGTATGCAGTTGCTCCAGAGTAAAGAGAACATCCCCGGAGTCGAGCGGCACGCCGTCGTGCCACGTCAGGCCGCTGCGCAACGTAAAAGTGATCGTGCGTCCGTCGGGGGTGGTATCCCAGCGTTCCGCAAGGTCGGGGACGGGGCGAAGCTTATTGTCGAGGCGGATCAGGCCGCTGTAGAGCAGGCTCATGATCTGCTCCTCACCGCGCGAGCGAGGCTGCCAGGGCCGCAGGTCGGGCACGTCAGCAGCCAAGCCAATGGTGAGGTTCCCGCCGCGTGGCAAGGGTGTGACGGTTGGTGGCACCAGCGTGGGGCTGGGAGCGACCGTGAGGGTTGGCACGTCGGGGAGAGCAGTGCCGTCGGCGGACGACGGGCCGTTGGCACGGCTACAGCCTGCCATCGCGGCGACGATCAGCAGGGTAAGGCCGCAGCTCACCCAGAAGATCGGGCGGAGAGGTAGAACGCTCATAGGGGCATTATATCCCATCTTGACGGTCAGATCGGCAGTGGACACGCTCGAACATGTTTCACCCGTGGCTCCCATGCATATGCTACAATAGAGAAATATATCATGGGCCGCGTGCGACAAGGTCAGAAAGGGGCTCCACATGGCACCTGAGACGAGTGACGAGGGGATGCAGGGTGCGCTGTGGGCTGCGCTGGAGTCGCTTGGCACCGCGCAGAACTTTCGTCGATACAGCTACATCCACACGCCTACCCAGCCAGCCTACGCCCTCTACGCGCTCATCTCCGGCCAGGTCAGTCTCCAGATGCTCTCAGCGGGCGGGCGGGTGCTGACGCTGCGGGTGATCGAGCCGGGGCAGATCTTCGGCCATAGCGTGCTTGAGGGCGCGGTTACCTACGACACCTACGCTGAGGCTCTGAACCCGGTGCGGGCAACCTCGGTGCCGCGTGCAGCCCTGTTCGATCTGGTCCAGCACCAGCCGACCATGGGGTTGGCGCTGATCGAACAACTCGGCCAGCACCGCCTCACCGTCAGCCGCAGGATCGACGAGGTGGCCTTTAAGTCGGTACCGGCCCGCTTAGCCTCGGTACTCCTGGAGATGTCGGAGACGCAGCCAAGCGTCGGCCCCCCGCAGCAGCGGGTTCCTCGGCGTACCCACCAGCAGCTTGCCGAGATGATCAATGCCTACCGCGAGACGGTGACGAAGGTGATCAACCAGTTCCGCGATGCGCGCCTGCTCGATGTGGACCGCTCGGGGATCACGCTGCTTAACCCTTCGCGGCTGCGCGAGCTCTCGCAGAGCTAGGAGCAATACTTTTCGAATAAGAAGTCTGTCGCCGCGCAGCCCTCACCCCCCAGCCCCCTCTCCCCGTGAGGGAGAGGGGCTGGGGGTGAGGGGGCAAGGTCGGCGCGAGATCAGCTTATTTGAAAAGTATTGGAGCTAGGAGTGGGCATGCAGCCGTGATAATCGTCATGTCTATGGTCAAAAAAAAATACCAGCTTAGCTGGTATTTTTTTTGACCATAGAGAGCAATACAGAACGTGGTTGCTCGCTGCTACCCGCGCTGCAGCATCCAGATGCCGCCGGCGATCAGCAGGATCGGTAGAAGCAGCGCGCCGATACCCGGTACGAGCATCTTGACGGCGATGAAGATGCCGATGCCAAGCAACACCACGCCGAGCATATGCTGGCGGCAGGCCGGGTTGGCATGCGCAGATTGGCCGATATTCTGAACCGGGACGTCCTGCCCCGGCTGCTGGGCCGCGCCGGTGGTCGGGTCGATCCGCAGGCGCTGGGTGGGCGTACCCTCGGCGACAAAGACCTGTGAGCCGGACGGGGTAACCGTCTCCTCGGGCATAATGATCCAGAGCAGCGGGTAGAACAGCAGGCTCGCCCCGCTGAAGGCCAGCAGCGCGAAGGCCAGCCGCACGAGTACGGGGTCAACCCCCAGGTAGCGCCCAATACCGCTGGCGACACCAGCGATCATCTTGTCGTCTCGGCTGCGGGTAAGCCGTGGGGTGGTATTCATGGAAATCTCCTTGAGTGTCTGTTCCGCTGAGCATAGGACGTGCGGCAGGCAAAAAAGTTGCGCGGCCTCGCAGGCGATGGAGGTTCAGAACATTCGCTATAATGGCAGACGAACGATGTCCAGACTCACACTCCAGAAGGAACCTCTACCATGAAGATCGTGATCACCGGGGGCGCTGGCTTTATCGGCAGCCACCTCGTCGACCGGTTGGCTCGCGACGGCACCGCTGAGATCCTGGCGGTAGATAACATGCACCGTGGGCGCCACACGTATCTGGCCCAGCACGCGGACAACCCCGCCGTGCGTTTAGTCGAGGCCGACATCCGCGACGCCGACAGCATACGTGATCTGTGCGCCGGGGCTGATGTGATCTACCATTTGGCCGCCCAGTCGAATGTGATGGGCGCGGTGAGCGACCTGAGCTACTCGTTCGCCACCAATGTGGCTGGCACCGTGAATGTGCTTGAGGCGGCACGCGCCGGTGGCGTGCGCCGGGTGGTCTTCTCGTCGTCCCGTGAGGTATACGGCGAGGTGGATCGGCTGCCGGTGTCGGAAGAGACGCCCTTTAACGCTAAGAACGCCTACGGTGCCAGCAAGGCCGCTGGCGAGCTGTACGCCCGTGTCTTTCTGAACACCTACGGCGTGGAGACGGCGGTGCTGCGCCTGGCAAACGTCTACGGACGACGCGACCGCGACCGCGTGATCCCGCTCTGGATGGAAGCCGCCGCCCACGGCCAGGAGATGATTGTCTACGGCGGACAGCAACTGATCGACTTCGTCCACGTCGATCAGGTGGTCGAGGCGCTGCTGCGCGCCGCCACCGCCGCGATCATCGGCCAGCCGATCAATGTGGGCAGCGGTCAGGGTACGCCGCTGCTTCAGTTGGCCGAGCGAGTGATGGCCCTGCCGGGCGCATCCTCCCGGCTTGACCTGCGACCGGCACGTAGCGTGGAGGTGGCCCGCTACACCGCCGAGATCGGCCTGATGCGCGCACGCCTCGGCCTTGAACCGCCGTCCGACCCGCTCTTCGCCCTCGGTGAGATCTGGGAGGACTACCGCCCGTAGGGTGCGCCGCCCGCCGGACGAGCAATGATGGTTTGGCGAGGAGGCGAGGAGGCGAGGAGGCGAGGAGGCGAGGAGGCGAGGATGCGGTGCTATCGCGTCCTCG
>CAIRFY010000553.1 GCA_903877945.1 uncultured Oscillochloris sp.
AGTTCAATTCTAAGCGACGTAGATTTAGTTCTGAACAACGTGAACTCAGTTCACATAAAATAGCAACTTCTTTACTGTCAAGCGATTGCCAATTCACCCACACCATGCGTATTATGAGGGAGAGCGCACGTCGTGGAGCGCTCGTCGTTGACCAGCACACAGCCGAGGGAGAAACCTGCTATGGACGCAAAGCCGACCCCACTTGCCCCTGCCATCCTCCGCGCCGACTATACGACCTTACTCGCCATCCAGAACCTTAGCGACTATCAACCGTCTAACCCAACCTGCGCGCTGCCACAACTCCTACAGGCAGCGGCAGACATGAGCCAGGCCGAGCAGGCCGAACTGGAGGCGCAGGAGGTGTTGCGCGAGGCCCGCAGGCGTCGAATCGCGGCCGGGCACACCTTCCATACGCTCATCCTCGCCGCGAAGGATCACGTAATCGCCCAATACGGCGCGGACTCCCTCGCCGTCTCGCTGATCGGGCTGACTCGCAGGTCGGATTACCGCTGGCCAAAGCAGCGCCGCAAGCCGGGGCAGGGTCGCACGAAGGGGTGATCGCTGCATCTGTGGGGGTGCGCAGGGCTTTGGATGTGCCATCTCCGCCGCGAGCATTGCATTGATTCAGAACAGCTCGCGGTAGCGCGCTGCCCACGCGATAGCCCGCCCGACATCCTCGGCGCAGCCGTCTAGTCGCTGGCTGATCGCGCTGCGCCAAGCCTCAGCCCCTGCGCCAATCAGCACCAGCCGGTTCAGCGGGTGAACCGGCGCGTGTGGACGAAACGCCGTCAGCTCCAGACGCCCGCCCACGTAGTGCAGATCGTCCGGCCAAGGCGCGTCTCCGCAATGGATGACGCCTTTGGCTCGGTAGATCTGCGGCGGCAGATCCTGCATAACCTCGGTGAATATCGCCCGACGCAGAGGTACATCGCTCTCCCAAAGAACGCTGCCGAATCCGTGAAAATCGTGCGGGATGTCCGATGCGAAGGCGTGCCCCTCCCCGTAGCCACCCGTGCGGTGATCCACGAGGCGCGGCCCGAAGAGCAACTGCGGATCAAGGATTCCGCGTGCGGCGGGGAAGATCGGCGCACGCGGGTTCAGCGCCCGCAGCCGTTTCTCGGTATGGATGATCTGCGCGGGGTTGGCCAGATCAACCTTGCTCATCACCAGTATGTCGGCTGCACGCAGTTGCCACTCGGCCACCGGCGAGGCCGCCAGGGCAGCGTCCAGCCCATCGGCGGCGGCCACCGCCACCACCGCATCCAGGGGTAGGCCAGCCGCACGCGCCTGACGGATCATGCCACCCGGCTCGGCCAGCCCGGTCGTCTCGACCACGATCTGCTCTGGGTCAGCCATGGCGATCAGATCTTCCACCGCCACGAGAAAATCACTGCCTGCCGCGCAGCAGATACAGCCGCCGGTCAGTTCGACCAGCGGCGCGCCACCAGCCCGCCCCAGGGCCGCACCATCGAAGCCAGCCTGCCCGATCTCGTTCACCACCAGACCAAGACGCCGACCCGTGCCGCGCTCCAGCATCGCTCGCAGCAGCGTCGTCTTGCCGCTGCCCAGAAAGCCAGTTACAATCGTGATCCGTGGGGTCATGGTGCGTCCTTGGTAGGCGGAACCTTTGGGTGGTGCGGGCGGTATAAAATCACATACATACGCCGCATTGTAGGGTCGATGTATATGCTTCGCACATACATTGACCCTACAATTTAAGGACTATTAATGAGCGACTACCGTGACATTGATGATTCAGCGCGTGTGCTGGTGGCGGTAGTTACCCGCGTGCGCGACCTGGAGTTGGCGCGTGCCGAGGGCTGGTACCGCGTGCCCCTGGCCCGCCTGCCCACTCACTTCGCCGCCGACTTCCTGGCCTTTTACCAGACAGCGACCTTTGGCGCAGAGCGCTGGGCCGTGCGCTACTACGCGCCGGTGCTGCGCTACCGGATTATGCCCCGCCGCGAGTTGCTGCCCACCGAACCCGATCACCCGCGAGCAGACGAGCAGTACTACCGGGTTGAGATCGGCCCGCTAGAGGCACTGCCGCTGCCCATTCCCGCCGAGCGACTGCGCCGGGTGAGCTTTATTAGCACGACGTTCGGCCAACTCCGGCGCGCCCGCGATGTCTGCGAACTGTTCCACCCCGATGAGGACGCCGCACCCCCTGACGATCTTTGGGGCGCGGGCATGGCTGGCAGGAGCCTGATCTAATGTACGTTGTCATCGTGGCCAACGCGCCC
>CAIRFY010000554.1 GCA_903877945.1 uncultured Oscillochloris sp.
ATGCCTCGTCCCTACAATTCACTAGCGGCGTCTGCGTCCAGCATCCAGATTACCTGGCCACCGGAGGGACAGACGATCTGGGTGGGATTCACGTGTGGGTCGTAGGGGTCGCGCAGGGTGGCGCGCACCTTGGCGGCCTTATCGGCGCCCGCCACCAGGAAGATCACGGCGGCGGCATGGTTGAGGGCTGCCGGAGTCAGGCTGATGCGGGTGGGCGGCGGCTTGGGAGAGTCCACGACGGCGATGGCGAGCTGATCCTGTGGCGCATCGAGGGCCGGGTAGCCGGGAAAGAGCGAGGCGGTGTGGCCGTCCGGCCCCATCCCCAGCAGTGCGATGTCGATCCGTCCGGCGTGCGCGTCGAGCAGCGCCCGCAGTTGGTGGGCATAGACTGTAGCGGCCTGCGCGGCGGCGGGGTGATAGGTGGGCACAGGGTAGATCTGCTTGGCGGGGACAGGCACGTGGTCGAGCAGGGATTGCCGGGCCTGTAGATAGTTGTTGTCGGGGTGGTCGAAGGGCAGATAACGCTCATCGGCCCAGATAACGCTCAGGCCAGCCCAGGGCATCTGGCTGCGCAGTGGCTCGGCGGCGAGCAGGCGATAGATGTGAGGCGGCAGCGACCCACCGGAGAGAGCCAGCAGGCATGTGCCACGTGCGCCGGTAGCGGCGTTGGCCAGGTCGACGATGCGCCGGACGGCGGCCTTCGCAAGCGCGTCAGCGTTCGGGAAGATTAGCACCTCAGGCTCACTCATCGCGGCCCCCTTTTTGATTGCAGAGACAGGGTTTCAGGTGCTAGGTCTCAGGTTTCAGGTCGAACGCATCAAGATGCCAGATTTCGGCCTGAGACAAAGTTCGTGGATACTTTACAAATTGCGATGTTCGTAGCGGCGGCTTTAGCCGCACAGGCGCTGAAGCGCCCACTACAAACCTGGCACCTGAAACCTGGCACCTGAAACCTTGTCTAATCTGCAATCTGCAATCTCGTGGGCCAGTTCGTCGATCATGCGCATGGCCTCGGCGCGAACCTCCTCGTGAGGCTCGGCGCGGATGTAGCGGCGGCAGGCTCCCCAGTAGCTCGCCAGGAGCCGCAGGGCGGGCAGGCGGCGCTGTTCGTCGGGAGTCAGTGGCGCAACGGACTGGTAGCCATCTAGCAGGCTCTCGCGCCAGGCGGCGGGGTACGCCGCGCTGAGGCCACAGGCCAGGTCGTAGATTCCGTCGCCGCCTACATAGGTGCCAGGGTCAATGATCGCCTCCAGGTGGACGTTTTCACCAGTGGTGCAGCGGGCAGAATGCGGGCCGAAGCTGCCGTGGATCAGGACAGACTGCTGAAAGTCAAGCAACGGACTATCGAGTACGGCGGCGATGACTGCCCGCTCAGGCTCGCCGAAGACCAGGGCGTCGGAGGGAGGTGCGGCCATACGGCGGCCAATCTGGCGTAGCACTGATCGCCAACTCTGCTGCTGGGGCCAGCGACCCGAGGTTGTGGGACGGCCCGCGCCACCGGCGGGGATGCGGTGCATCCGCCGCAAGGCCCGCCCGGCCTGACGCGCCGCGCCGCGCAGCAGCGGCCCATCGGGCAGTTGGTCGGCGGTGACGCCCGGCACATAGGACTCGAGGGTGAAGGCGAAGGGCACCAGGCTACGCGACAGATCGCGCTGGATGATCTTGGGGGACGGCAAATTATGACCGGACATGGCCCGCATCATATAGACATAGGCCGAGAGGTCGTCCTCGGGGGCCACGCGCAGGATCAGATGTTCGTTCGGCATGCTGAGCCGCACCAGGATGTGTTCCGCCGTCTGCGCCTGGAGCGATACAGCGATAGGCCGCAGGTTCAGCGAGCGCACGATGATCGCCGTGTAGTCGCCCAGGCGACCCAGGGATCGGCACCATGCCTCGCTCAGACCCTCCTCAGACGACGGTGATATGTAGTGGTTAAGGTGCGTATAGATCTTCATGGCGCGGCCTGCACCTGCGGGAGTACGAATCGCAGCACCCGGGCGCTCGCCCGATCCACCACCCACAGACCACCATCGGAGGTCACGGCGATGCCGCTCGGGTTGTTGAGCGAGGACAGATCCGTACCGGTGCCGCCCCAGCGGATCAGCACGTCGCCACGCAGGTTCGCCGCGAGCATCTGGTGGCGGCTCGGCACGCTCACGTACACCGTCCCGTCGCGGCTGGCCGTAATCGAGGGGTCATCGTAGGTATTGGGCTTCCAGCCGCTCACCTGCCAGGTGACAGTCGGGACGGGGCCAACATGCCCGCTGCCGTCGGGGGCGAAGACCTGCACCCGGCCATTCCAGGTGTCGGCCACATACACGTTGCCCTGGGCATCGACAGCCACGTTCGTCGGCTCATTGAAGGCACCCAGGTCGAAACCGGCGTAGCCCCACTGGTAGCGGTACGTCCCCTGCTCATCGGTGACGACGATGCGTTTATTGCCGGTATCGGCGATATAGACGTTCCCGGCGGAGTCGATGGCGATCCCACGCGGGCCGAAGAAGCCCAGCGGGGTGGCCTGATTCTTCTCCTTACTACCGTCGGTAATCGTCGCCTTGCGCTTATCGCCAAGATCCTGATCGCCGCTGCCCCAACTGGTGATCGGCTTACCCGTGGGATCGTACTTCACCACCCGCGCATTCCAGGTGTCGGCCACATACAGGTTGCCCTGCGCATCCACCGCTAGGCCACGTGGCTCGTAGAGCTTGCCCAGCTCGTTGCCAAGTCCGCCGAAGCTGCGGATCAACTCGCCCTTGGCGCTAAAAACGTGGATCTGATGCGTGCCGGTGTCGGACACATACAGGTTGCCCTGCGCATCCACGACGGCGCCGGTGGGGTTGCCGCCAGCGGGTACACTCACCGACGACTGGGCCACCAGGCGCAGATCGGCTGGGCCTACGGGAGTACTCGTATTCCCCGCGCCACCGGCCAGATCCTTGCGCAGCCAGATCTCCATCTCGCGGGCGCCGGGAACCATCGGATCGGGCAGAGTTCGATAGATCAAGAACTTATAGAGCGTGTCCCAATTGTCGCGCTGGAAGGGCCAGATGATCGGCGCGAACGGGCTGTAGACCTCCGCGCTGATGTCGCGCCCGCAGCCACCGCGCCCGCCCGTCGCCGTCGTCGCAGCGGTAAGAATCGCCTCAGATGTCCAGGTGTTGTAGGAGAATCGCTTGTAGCCAGGGTCAGCGGGCGAACATTTCTGGCCCTCGGGGAACCACCAGTTGAATACGCCGGTTGCGCCGTAGGGTTGGACATAGTTCTGCTCCAGTGCCTTCCGCACATCATCGGTGACGTGCGGCTTGTAGAGCAGCACCACCGGGGCCAGGGCCGTCGTCTTGTCGGGCATCTGCACGTTGAACGTCTCTGGGCCAGGGTTCTTCTGGAAGGCGTCCTTTTTCGTCCACGCGATGTGCTGGAAGTCACGCAGGTACCACTGGAGGGGCCATGCCAGAGAACCATCGCCGCTATCGTCGCCGCTATCGACAAAAACGGGCATACTCAGGCCACCCGCAGCGTCCTCAGATGTTCGATTGTTGCGGGTGATGTTTACCGACAACTCGCGGATGTCGGCCACAAAACGCGGTACATCGGGGGCGGTCTGAGTATAGACCAGCAACTCGACAGGAGTGTCGGGGTGTTCATAGACAGCCATCCAGGTGGCGCGCAGGATGTACGCGCCGAACAGCCCGGCCAGGGTGAGTCCCGCCAGCGCCAGCACCAGGCGCCCACCGACCTGACTGGCCAGGGTGAGCAGGCCATAGAGCAGGCCACCGGCAATGATCAGCGGAACGAGGCCCTGGAGCAGATTGCTCTGGGCGCCCTGGCCTGCGGCGGGCAGTCCCATGCGCCACAGGGCCACGCCGACTGACACCAGCACGAGGAGCGTGCCGAGCGGGGCGAGGAGGATTGCCGATTGCGGATTGCGGATTGTGGATTGGGGTGCATCGGGTGTTGTAATCTGCAATCCGCCATCGACAATCTGCAATAACGTGCCCAGGCACCAGGCAGCCAGGAGATTGCCCGGCAACGCCATGTGAACCAGCAGCCAGGGCATCTTCTCGCCGGCCCACGAGAAGAAGATGATCGCACTAAAGAACCAGAACATGAGCAGGAGCGGGGCGAGGGGCCAGGGCGGCAGGCGGCGGGCGACGGGTGGCGGGGAGTCCGGGGCCGGATCGGCAACCTCCGACGACTCTCCCTGGTCTTGATCGGTGAGATCAATCGTATCTCTCCCGGCGGCGTTGGTATCCGCCAGAGCCACCGGCACATCACTGACTACTGGCTGCTGCGTGTTTGTCGCTTGTCGTCCAAGCAGCACCCTGCGCACCACCGCCACAACCATCGTCACAACCACGCCGATCCCGCAGAGTACCGCGAGCGGCTCGTAGATCGGGAGCTGCAACAGGTAGTAGAACCAGGGCTGGTCGCCGCGCGCATACTCCTGCTGACTACCGAGCCAGTAGGCCAACCCGGCGTAGAGTCCGTCGATGGCCCCGCGTGGGTAGGCGAAAAAGGTGGTGTACTCCACCAGATAGATCGCGACCAGGATGGCGAGGGCCACCCAGATCGTGCGGCGGTTCTCGGCCCAGGTGATAGACAGGCGCTCCGTCAGGATGGGCCGGGGATCCCAGAGAACCTCGCAGAGCCAGGCGAAGGCCAGGGCCGAGGCGATCAGGAACGCCTTTTCGCCAAGGTAGAGCCCCTTGCCGATGGGCAAGGGTGGGTTGAACACCATCAGCGCCAGGCAGATGGCGAAGATGCCGATCATACCCCAGTGCAGGTAGCGCGAGAAGCGGCTCTCGGAGAGCAGGCGCATGATCAGGAAGACACCGAAAATAAAGAAGAGGATGTAATAGAGTTCGTGGGTACCCATAGCCAGGGCGATGGCGGCGGCAGTGAGATAGAGCCAGCCGGGTTTACCGCTGTCGAGCCAGCGCAGCGCCCCGACGAACATCCAGATCTCCCAGAGAACCATCAGGCCATCGTGGCGGGCGAAGCGCGTGAAGTAGAGCAGCGAGGGTGAGAAGGCCAGCAGGGCGGCGGCGATCAGGGCGCCGCGCTTGCCCAGGTAGGGCCGCAGCCACCACGCCGAGGCCACCATGCCGATCCCGGCGACGGCCATAGGCAGGCGAGCCTGGGCCTCGCCGTCGCCAAAGAGAAAGTACGAAACCAGGGTGAACAGATAGAGCGTCGGCCCGTGGTAGACCGGGTCGTAGCAATAGGTGGGCGCGGTGGCCCCGCCCCAGCAGCTAAAGCTACCGGCCCCGGTGTAGAAGCGCCAGCTCGACCAAGCGTGGATGCTCTCGTCGTGGTGCATGGCCATCGTGCCAAGACCCCACAGGTGCGAGATCACACTGAGGGCGATGATCGTCAGGTAGGCCACAACCTCCCAACTGACCCACGAGAGATTGACGGTGCGCTCGAAGGGCGTCGGTGCGGCCCTATGGGGGAAGGTATCGATTGCCACTACGGTGTCACTCCATCAAGGTCGCCGCCGAGTCCAACACCGATCTGGCTCGCCAGCTCGGGGCGCACCGCCACATAGAAGTCGGACGAGCCGAGGGGATAGCCAGGCTGCCGAAACATGAGAAACTTCCAGATCCGCACGTCCACATTTCGGTCAAAGGGGGCACGCAGGAACTGGCCGAGCAGCGAGACGCTCTCCAGGGGCGCGTCCTGCCAGCCGGGGGCCAGCCGGTAGATCTGATCCTCGGGGAACCACCAGCGCAGCGGGTAGCGCTGCAAGACGAACCCATCGAGCATCTGACGATTTCGGGGGTAGCGGGTCATATTCTCGTCGAGCAGGAGCACCGCCATCACACCCGGATCGGGTGGCCCGACGAGTTGCTCAGGGGTGCGCTGGCTCTTGCTGAAATCGCGCATGTACCAGGTCCACACCGTCTCGTTATCATAAAATACGGGCATCGCCAACCCGTTGCCCCGGCGGCGCGACGCCTCTTCTATGCGGCGGACGACCCGCATCACATCGGGGGATGTCTGGGTGTACACCAGCATTTCGCGGGGGGTGTCGCCATTCTGATAGGCCAGGCGATAGGCGCTGCGGGCCGTATAGAGGGAGCCGGTGACGGCAACACAGATCGCCAGGGCAATGACAGATGAGCGGGTACCCCAGCGTAGACCAACGCCCAGACTCAGCAGCGTGAGCATGGCCAGGCAGAAAATAGGCGCAACCCAGGGCTGGAGCAGTGACTTCTCGCCAAACCCGACGATTGCCGTCATCAGCACAAAGCACAGGCTGACGATGACGGCGAAGAGGACGGCGAAGAGGGCGAAGGCGGAGGGCGAAAGGCGGAAGGCGGAAGGCAGCACATCCACAGCACCTTCTTCCACTACGGGTGCGGCGGGCTGGATGCAGCGCTGGAAGGCCCACGCGGAGAGCAACACGAGGGGCAGGGTAACGTGCGTGGTGAGCCAGGGCATCTTCTCGCCAGCCCAGGAGTAGAGCGCCAGGGCACCTATCGACCACCAGGCGATCAGTCCAATGCAAAATGCGAAATGCAAAATGCAAAATTTCGACCCCATTTTCCATTTTGCATTTTGCATTGGACTGACATCATAGGCGAGGAAGACAAACCCAATAGCGCCAAAGAGCAGCAGGAGCGGCTCGTAGATCACCAGTTGTACCAGGTAGTAGTAGTTCGGCTGACCGCCGCGTTGTACATTATGCTGGGCCAGCCAGTAGAGCAGCGAGCCGCTGGTGCCGGTGATCAGGCCGAGCATGTTGGTGAAGAAGGCGGTGAAGAAGATTGCATAAACTGCACCGAAAATTGCCAGAGCGACCAGCCAGCGCCGTCCTCTGGCGAGGCTCGCGCAGACATCGGCTATCTCGTCGCCCTGCTCGCGGGCGATCTGCCAGGGGCTGCGTTCCTTACGCCCCCAGATCGCCCACCACAGGCCACCAAGCGTCGCCAAGCTCAAGCCGACCGCCAGCAGCACGCCGGGATGGCCGAAGAAGCGTCCAAGATCCTGGAGGTAGAGTCCGACATTTACGATCAGGTTACGCCCACCATCGTCATCGGCGCGGTTGCGGATACGCAGGGCGTAGGCGTTATCGTCAGTCTCAAGAGCCTGCCAACCGAAGATCGGGCCAGGCGTGAAACGCATCTGGCTGGTCTGCGGGTCGCGGGTGGCGTTATGCGAACCATCGACCTCGGCTTTGCCGGGGAGGACGAAGATCAGGGCGGCCACCGCCACCGCGAGGATGGCCAGGATCGCCACGCCGGGGCGGAAGATCCGCCAGAGAAAGATCAGGGCCAGGGGCGCGCTCATAATCAGCAGGAAGAGGTAACTCGTCTCCTGGTTCACGAACATCACGGCGTAGGCCAGGGAGCCGACGTAGAGCCAGGTCGGTCGGCGGGTCGAGACGTAGCGCACAATCGCCGTGAAGACCAGCATCTCGCAGAGTACCGAGTAGATGTCGTGGCGGATGAAGCGCCCGTAGTAGAGGAAGACCGGCGAGATCAACAGGTAGACAGATGCGAGGAAGGCGGCAAGCCGGCCAAGCTCGCGTCGGATCAGGTAGGGCGTCAGCGTGAGCGCGGTACCGGCCAGAGCGGCCCCGAGGCGCGCCGTGAAGTCGTTATCGCCAAAGAGCCAGAAGAGCAGCGCGCCGATATGGTAGAGCAGCGGCCCGTGCAGCAGGGGATCGTGCATGTAGCCGCGCCCGCTGTAGAGGAACCACGAGTAGGCGGCGTGGAGCGTCTCATCGTGGTGCATGGCGCGGTCGCCAAGTCCCCAGAGGTGCGCGATCAGGGCCAGAAGACCGATGCCCAGGTAAGCCAACTGCTCAGCGATGAGGGGCCATGTCCGAGGCGGGGCGACACTCTGGGCGGCGACATCGCCGGTATACAGATTCTCTGCTATGGCTTCGGGTCGAGGCAGATCGAGGGTTGACATCGCACCTCGGGGCGCACAGGGCGCAGGGTAAGACAAGGGAACAGGGAACGGACAATGGGATCAGACAAATCTCGCGGGCATTGTACACCAAAA
Source organism: uncultured Oscillochloris sp. (assembly GCA_903877945.1). Lineage (GTDB taxonomy): Bacteria > Chloroflexota > Chloroflexia > Chloroflexales > Chloroflexaceae > Oscillochloris. The sequence goes on from CAIRFY010000554.1 coordinate 8,014, forward strand.
AGACCTACGTGATCCCTGTTCTCTGCTCCCTTATACGGGCTGTTGCAAAGTCCGCAGATCGCCGGACAGCCCTCACCCCCCAGCCCCCTCTCCCTGAACGGGAGAGGGGGAGTCGGATGCGTCCTGGTGCGGAATCTCCCCTCTCCCCGTGAGGGAGAGGGGCAGGGGGTGAGGGCCGGAGGGTGACTTTGCATCAGCCCTGCTCCCTTATACCGGCTCCAACATCAGCACGGCGGCGGTATCACGCTCGACAGCGGCGCGAGTCCAGAGCATGGGGCAGTAGGCTCCGCCGCGCCAGGCTTCAGCCATGTCGCTGTAGTGGCGGCTGGCCGGGTGGCCGCTCTGTCCAGCGGGCAGAACGACCTGCGAGGCGTCCCATCCGCCTACGTCGATGATCTGGCGATAGGAGGGGGCGATGTACAACGGGCCAACCGGACTGTTGCGCGGGGAATGTGCGTGGTTCACCGTGTCAATATCGCCGCCGGTGGGCCAGGGGCCACGGTTGAAGATCGCGGACAGGGCGGCCACGCTCCCGAGCGGGTGCCGCAGGGTGAGCCGATGTATCTTGCCATAGCTCCAGCGGGCCGGGTCGCTGCCGTGCCTACGCAGGTCGGCCACGGCGCGGGCCAGGGCCGTGCGCAGCAGATCGTCCCAGGTGCGGCCCGTGCCCAGCCAGGGGTCAGCCCGGCCCGGCGCGGGCGCGGCGGCGATCCGCTCCAGCAGGGTGGGCAGGGCACGTTCAAGGTAGTTATTGGCCGGGATGCTGGCGAAGGCTCCCAGGCCAGCCGTGGCCGAGATGAGGTCGCCTAGCTCGGCGTAAGCGATGCGCAGCAGGTGGTAGCGCAGCGCAGCGTAGATGGCGCCAGCCGCGCTGGCCGCGCTGAGATCGCCGTCCCAGGCAACCAGGATGTCGCGAGCTTTGCGCTCGGTCGGCTCGTCAATCGGCAGGTCGGCCACCAGACCGGCTAGGGCCAGGCCCGGCAGCGAGCGCACATCGTGGTGCATACGGGCGAAGCTGCGCGGGTCGTGACGCTCCTCGGCCATGATCATTTCGGTAATGCGGGTGGCCCGGTAGGGGTTCAGCCACTCGCCCTTCAGCGCGTCATAAAAGGGATAATCGCTATTGGCAGTGCGCTGGTTGGCCGACACCATCATACCGCCGGGTGGATCGTAGGCCGACGGCAGAGCCTCGGGCGGAATGAAGCTACGCCACTCGTGGGCACCGTCCCAACCGGGTACGGGCAGTTGACCGTCGCCCTGGGCGCGTACCGGCAGACGCCCGGCCAGCGCGTAACCAATATGCCCGTCCACATCGGCGTAGACGAAGTTCTGCGGCGGTACATCCCAGTCGGCCAAGGCAGCGCGGAACTCGGCCCAGTTCCCGGCGCGGTTCAGGCCCAGCACAGCGCGGGTAATGCCGGGTGCGGGGTCGAGAGCCGTCCAGCGTAAGGCCAGAGCTTCGCGGTAGGACTCCGCCACGTCCACCGGGCGTGACAACGGGTTGGCAGCGGGGCCGATGATTGAGTCAATGATCGGGCCGTGGCGCGTCACCCGGACATCCACCACGCTGGGCGCAGCCTGACCCTTGACGACGATCTCCTCGCGCACCGTCTCGGCGCGCAGCCACGCGCCGCGCCACTGGTAGCGCAGCGGGTCAGACGGGTCAAAGCGCTCAATGTAGAGATCCTGGTTGTCGATCATCCCATTGGTGACGCCCCAGGCCACGTGGCGGTTATGACCAATGATCACACCACAGGTGCCGGGGAAGGTAGCGCCGGTGACGTGGTAGTCGCCGCCTTCCAGGTGGGCCAGATACCAGACGCCGGGCAGGCCCAGGGCGATGTGCGGGTCGTCGGCGAGCAGTGGACGCCCGCTGACGCTGCGTGAACCGCCGACCACCCAGGCGTTTGAACCCTGGGGGCCACCCGGCTCGCCGACGAAGGGTGCGGCGGCGGACATCATGCGCAGGGCGGCCTCACCAATGGCCGGGTCGTAGGAGACGCCGACAGGGACAGTGATCGGGGCGGCATCAGGGTAGCGCGGGTTCAGAGCGGCGGCGCGCTCGGCACCGAGGGTGGCCACGATCCGCGCATTGAGCAGCTCGCTCGTCCAGTTCAGCGAGAGATTCAGCGCCATCATCTTCGGCCAGACCAGGACATCGGCCAGATCCCAGGGGCGCGGCGTAAGGCCGAGGATGCGAAACTCAAGGGGCAGGCGCGAGCGACTGGCATCGACGCAGGCGTTCACGCCGCGCACATAGGCCGTGAGAATGGCACAGGTATGCTCATCGAGCAGATCGATCTCGCGGCGGGCGAGCCGTGAGAAGCCAAGCGTGCGGATGAAAGTATCGGAACTCAGGGCGACCGGGCCAAAGATCTCGGCGAGGCAACCGTGGCCCGTGCGCCGGTTCAGTTCCATCTGCCAGAGCCGATCCTGGGCGTGGACATAACCAAGGGCGGCGAAGAGGTCAGCGTTGTTCTCGGCGTAGATATGCGGCACGCCCCAGCGGTCGCGGCGCACCTCGGTGCGGGCGGAGAGGCCCGGCAGCGGGGCGACCCCGCTCACGCGGGGCAGCGGGCGGCGCAGTGCGGTCGCCACACCGAAGCCCGCCAGACCAGCCGCGACCCCGGCGGTGATACCGACCGTGCGCCCGAATCGAGAAAAATCAAACATACGTGTGGCTTGCCTTGCTACTCATCGCGCACGGGGCCACGGAGAGCCTTGGTTGACCCACGACGGCGCTTCGTCGTCCGGCGCTCGGCGCGGGCGGCGCGGCTGGGCCGGGTGGCGAACCTCGGGGCAACGACCGCGTTTGCCGCCTCTAGCCGACGCGCCAGGCGCACAAAGGCCATCTCCAGGTTCGCCGCCTGCGAGCGGCGCTCGGTGGCCGTCACCACGATCCCGCTGGGGCGGTGGACGAGCCGCACGCCGGTGGCGTTGCGATTGCGGTGCTGCCCGCCCGGCCCGCTCGCGATGAAGAACGTCACATCGCTCTCACGCTCCATAGCCGCACGGCTGGTCAGCATCGAATCTTGGGTTTCGGATTCCATAATATAGCGATTCACTGCGTGATCAGCACATCATACTCCGCACGCCTCTGCCTGATCATTGTAGCATAGCGCCACAGCCCTGGCTTTGATTTCGATTAAAACGCAAACCGCAGCGCGCATGCGGTACAATAGCGATCTCAATAGTGCGTTGCGCCCCATCGCCACACCACGGGAGGCACCATCGTATGCTACCGCTAAAACCGGCGTTTACCATCTCCAGGCATATTGCTCTGATCGGCCTCGTTCTGCTCGCCGGGTGCAGCCTGCCCTTCGGCCAGGCACCCACGCCCCAGCCGGTGATCCTGATCATCACCGCCACGCCCGACCGGCGCAGCCAGGCTCCCACCGCCAGCCCCGTTTTCATCGCCTCACCGGCCACGACAGCCCCAGCGCAGGACGTTACCCCGACCCCAGCGCAGGACGCTGCGGCCACCGATGTCCCCACAGCGGGCGGATTGCTGGCGCGGGTGAAGGCTCGGGGAAAGCTGATTTGTGGCACTAACGCCGATCTGCCGGGCTTCGGGTTCTACGATAACGTGCGCAGCCAGTGGAGCGGCTTCGACGTAGACTTTTGCCGGGCGGTGGCAGCGGCGATCTTCGGCGACGCCGAGGCGATTGAGTTTGTGGCCCTGAACACCTCGGGCCAGAACGAGCGCTTTGAGGCAGTGCGCAGCGGTAAAGTGGACGTACTCTTCCGCAACACCACATGGACTCTGGGCCGCGATGTGGCGCAACTGGCCTTTGGGCCGACGACCTTCCACGACGGGCAGAGCTTTATGGTGCGTGCCACTGACAAGATCGCCAGCCTGAACGACCTGGCGGGCAAGAAGATCTGCGTGGCCCGAGGCACCACCAGTGAGCAGAACCTGAACGATGACTTCGCCGCCCGCAAGATCCCCTTCAAACCCACGCTCTATGATGACGAGAACCAGCTTTACCCGGCCTACGACGCGGGCCTGTGCGACGCGGTCACCAGCGACAGTTCGCAGCTTAGTTCGAAGCGGCAGACCCTCGCGAAGCCACAGGACAACGTGATCCTTGGCGACCGCATTTCACGTGAGCCGCTGGGGCCGGCCTTTATCGAGAACGATGAGCAGTGGCGCGACATCATCACCTGGGCCGTCTTCGCGACGATGTACGCCGAGGAACTGCGGGTCGATCAGGCCAATGTCGAGCAGGTGAAGGCCAGCAGCACCGACCCGCGAGTGCGGCGGCTGCTCGGACTTGAAGGCGACTTCGGCACGAAGCTTGGGTTGAGCAACGATTTTGGCTACCTGATCATCAGCAAGGTGGGGAACTACGCCGACATCTACAACCGCAACCTGGGGCCGAGCACGCCCTTTGCCCTGGAGCGCGGCCCAAACAAGGCGTGGAACCTGGGCGCTGGTGGGGTACTGGCCTCGCCACCCTTCCGGTAGAGATCCTAGGGCTACGTCAAAGTCGTGTGATCGCCGCCCCGCCCTCACCCCCCAGCCCCCTCGCCCCGTGAGGGAGAGGGGCAGGGGGTGAGGGTCTGCGGGCGACTTTGACGTA
>CAIRFY010000555.1 GCA_903877945.1 uncultured Oscillochloris sp.
CGCATCCTCGCCTCATCGCGTCCCCGCCACACTGTAAAGCTGTTCTGAACCATGTCTTAGATAATTTTAGATTGCAGATTTGCCACGTCGTGTGCCGTATCTTCCCACCTCCTCACAGCGGTACACATGCGAGTCGCGTTCGCAGAGCCGAAGAGGAGTCGGACATGCTCGCAAAAGTTTACAGCTGCGCCCTGATTGGACTGGAGGGCGTGCTTGTCGAGGTAGAGGTCGATATCGCCGGTGGGATGCCCGCCTTCACTGTGGTTGGCCTGGGCGACGCGGCGGTGCAGGAGAGCCGCGAGCGGGTGCGCTCGGCCATCCGTAACTCGGGTATGACCTTCCCGCTCAAGCGTCTGACTGTCAACCTGGCCCCGGCCGACCTGCGCAAGGTTGGGCCATCGTACGACCTGCCGATTGCCGTGGGCTTGCTGCTGGCCGCTCAGCAGGTGGAAGGCGACGCCAGTCACGCGGTGTTTATCGGCGAACTGGGGCTTGATGGTGGCCTGCGCCACACCGACGGTGTCCTCTCAATGGCCGCCGTGGCCCGCTCGCGTGGGGTGAAGACGATCTACCTGCCCGCTGAGGACGCCGCCGAGGCCGCGCTGATCGAGGGGCCAGCGATCATCCCGGTCCGCACCCTGATTGAACTGGCCGACCATCTGGCGGGTTCACAGATCATCGCCCCGCACCTGACGAATGTTCGCTTTGAGGATGGCGAGCTGAGCTATCCGGTGGACTTTCAGGACGTGCGCGGCCAAGAACACGTGAAACGCTCGTTGGAGGTGGCCGCAGCCGGTGGGCACAACCTGCTTATGAACGGTACGCCCGGCTCAGGTAAGACCATGATGGCTCGTGCGCTGCTCTCCATCCTGCCGCCCCTGGCGCTAGAGGAAGCCCTAGAGGTTACCAAGATCTACAGCGTGAGCGGCCAACTCCCGCGTGACACGCCCCTAATTCGACGGCGACCCTTCTGCTCACCGCACTACACCACCTCGCAGCCAGGGCTAGTCGGCGGCGGGGCTGGTCGCGTCAAGCCGGGCATGGTCTCGATGGCGCACCGGGGCGTCCTCTTTCTCGACGAACTGCCCGAGTTCGGCCAGAAGCTGGAGGTGCTGCGTCAGCCGATGGAGGATCGCGTGGTGACGCTGAGCCGGGCGATTGGCAGCGTCACCTTCCCGGCCAACTTCATGCTGATTGGTGCGATGAACCCCTGCCCGTGTGGTTGGTACGGCGACTCTGATCGCCAGTGTACCTGCTCACCGGCCCTAGTGAGCCGCTACCAGAAGAAGATCAGCGGGCCGCTGCTCGACCGGATCGACATCCACGTCGAGGTGCCCAGGGTGAACTACGAGAAGCTGAGCAGCGACCGGCTGGGCGAGCCGAGCGCGGCTATCCGCTCACGGGTGGTGACCGCCCGCGAGCGGCAGTTCCGGCGCTTCCGCAGCCACCCGCGCTGCCTGAGCAACGCCGACATGGGCGCTGGTGAGATCCGCGAGTATTGTCAACTCGACGCGGCGGGCCAGAGCTTGATGAAGGCCGCCGTGCGTCAACTCAACCTGTCGGCCCGTGGCTACCACCGTGTCCTGAAGCTGGCCCGCTCCATCGCCGACCTGGCAGGCAACGACTCCATTGGCGCAGCGCACCTGGCCGAAGCCATTCAGTACCGACCCAGACGCATGGAGTGAGGAAAACTAGTACAGCTTCCCGGAAGTCCGCATCAAGTTACACGTCCTGAGAGCGCGGGCGTCTCGCCCGCATCCGGGCCAGGGCGGGCGGGACGCCCGCGCTCCGACGACGCCGAAGTGCTGATCAAATTCCACGGCAGCTACCAGCAGGAGGATCGCGACCAGCGCCAGGAGCGCAAGCGGGACGGCGAGGCGTTGGGCGACTGGGCCACCCGCAGGGTTGGGCCAGAGTTGGCACCGATCTGATGCGTGACCGGTCACGCATCACGTATCACGGCCTTGAAAGAGAGTACTAAAAAATCGGGGGGATGGGTACGAAACGATATGAAGGTAATTCGCCCCCATCAGGTTCTTGCCGACCGCTATCCGGTCGAAGTCTATCGGGGCGAACCATAACATGGGTGCGACACTCCAGCGCATCCTGATAGGTGGTTCCGTACGCACGGATTTCCTTCCGCTTGGCGGCGACCGCCTTCTCGTTTTTTTTGGGGATTGCGGGCACGGTACTGCGCGAATCCGCCCATCGCCGCCGTAGGCGCAGTGGTGGAGCATCATTAACTCGGCAGGAATCACTGCTATCATGCGGGAGACGTTCGACCCTGAAGGCTACTGGTGGAGGGGTACTCATGTGGAGTCAACCGTTTGTGATCCCCGCCGGGATCTTCCTCGTCCTAACGCTGCCCTTGATCCTGGGGCGCATCCCTCCGAATCGCGGCTATGGCATCCGCACCCCAGCGACCCTCGCCGATCCCCAGTCCTGGTATCGGGCGAATCGTGTTGGCGGCGCAGCGCTGTGTATAGAGATAAAATGCCCCACCCATGAGAAAACAAGAGATCATGCGAAACCAGGGATAAAGTTGATAATGAACCACGCTCACCTCAGCCACGCTTTCGGGCAATGATCACCAGTGTCGCGCAGGAGAGCTCGTCGCGGGTGTAGGCGCTCAGCTCGGCCTCCAGGGCCGGAGACAGCCACTGTTCGCCCTCACGCAGGCCGCAGTAGTGGGCCAGCACCTCGAAATGTTCGGCGAAGGCGGCGAGGTACTGGCCCTTACGCCAGCGGTTGAGCGGCACACTGAAAGGCCGCCGCTGTGCGCGCAGATGATCCCACGGCTCAGCACCGGGGGGCAGACTGCGCAGCGGATACTGGGTGAAACTCACGTTGTGCCCGCCCGAGGGACTCGTAAAGAGGTGAACCCCGGCCCAGATCACCCCGCCCGGTCTGAGCACCCGCTGGAGATCGGCCAGCACCGCCGGGACATCGAGGAAGTGCTCGAATGCCGCGTTGGAGATCGCCAAGTCGAAGCTGCTGTTGGCGAAGGGCAGGACGCCGACATTGCCGCCGACAAGGCCCTGCGGGTTCATCGTCGCGCCTGGGAGTCGCAACTGAAGCGCGTAGAGCTGCCGCATGACGTTGTAGGCGCTGCGCCTCCAGCCCGTGCCTGGCCGGTTGACGAAGTCGATGCCCACAACCCGATGGCCTGCCCCACGCAGCAGGGCGTACTGCGGGCGCAGGCTGCCGTTTCCCACATCAAGGATGGCGCGAGGCTGCGTCAGATCGAGCCACGGGGCCAAGTCGCGCACCCGCTGCGCCGCGAGGCCAGACTCCATCTTCGCCCGCACCCCCACGAGCAGGTGCCAGGCATAGCGCGGGTAGTCGCTGAGTAGGGAGCTCACGGGACACCTCCTCAATCTTAGTAGGTTATTCTCCCAACAGCCACGCCCACAGGAAGAGGTACTCGCGCGCATACGTACGCCTGCCAAGCAGAGCCTCGCTGATCAGCATTACGAGTCCACGTAGGAAGTAGTTCAACATGGTGCTGCACCACAGCAGCCTGCGCTGGCCCTGCGAGAGATCATCATACGTGCTGAAGTAGTGCAGTGCGCTGCGATACTCGCTCCGCTTCGCCCAGACCTTCACGTTCGCGAGCGACTGGTCGCCCAGGTGCGTGATCTGTGCCTCCGCGACGTATCCGATGCCCCGCCCACGCCGCTGGAAGCGATGACACCACTCGACATCCTCGTAGTAGAAATCAAATTGCTCGTCGAGCAGGCCCACCGCCTCCAGGTCGGCTCGGGCAATCAGCATGCAGGCACCGCTGATGCACGGAACCGGGCCGCTGGGGCGCAGCGAGGCGCGCCAGGTCAGAAGGCGTTGCCACAGTCGCCCCGGCGGAAGCCCGGCGTCGAGCAGCAACTGTGCGACAAGGTACCCCGCGAAGGTCGGCAGCGATCGGGCGCAGTCACTCTGGATGATCCCGTGACGCCCGACGAGCTTGGGGCCGACCATGCCATACTCTGGGTGCGTGCGCAGGGCATCGAGCAGCGTGTCCAGGGCACCTTCGTCTACAAGCGTGTCGTTATTCAGCACCAGCACAATATCGCCGCGTGCCACACGGATGCCCTGGTTGTAGTTCTTCGCAAAGCCCTGCCGGTGCGGAGCCGAGAAGGTTCGCACCTGCGGGTAGCGCCCCCGGATCACCGGCAGGGCCGGCTCACGCGAGCAGTTATCCACCAAGACGATCTCAAAGGGGCAGTGCGGCGGGTGATCGGAGATCGACGCAAGGCAGGCCAGCGTATCGCGCAGCCCGTCGCTATTGACGATGACGATGGAGAGTTCTGGCAGGCTGGCGATGGCTGACACAGGCGCTCCTCTACCCACCCAGCAGTTCATCAAAGCAGCGCGCCAGCTCCGCCGTCAGGCGTGGTCGGCTAAAGCGTGTGACCCGTGGGTCATGCCGCGTGGGCAGGTCATCGGCCTGCCAGCGCCGGTGCAGCTCGCCCAGCGCATTGGCGATACCCGGCACATCATCGGGGTCCACAACCACCCCGGCGTCGAGGTCGCGGATGATCTCCGCCGCAGGCGAGCGACCCGTGAGGCCGAGGATCGGTCGCCCGCTGGCTAGGTACTCAAAGAGCTTACTTGTGGTCACGCTACTGTCGCCCGATACCGTAATCAGCAGTAGGGCATCGGCCTCGGCCTGATAGCGCAGGGCATCCTGGTGCGACAGACGCCCGGTCATGCTCACCTGATCTCCTAAGCCGGTCTCAGCGATCCGACGTTGCTCAGCATCGGTGAGTTTGCCCACAAAGACAAGCTCGATCTCGTCCGCCAGAGCTGGTTTAGCCTCGCGCAGCCCACGCAGCGCCGCGAGCAACCCGCTGATCGATGTGCCAGTGCGGCTCAGGGCGAGGGAGCCAGTGTACACCAGACGCATCCGGGCCGACCGGGCAACCCTCGTCGGCATCTGCGCAACGTCGGCGGGATCGTACCCGTTGGTAATCACCTCAATACGTCCGGCTGTAGCCGGGTAGCGTCGGGCCAAGTCATCGGCAATCGTCTGGTTCACCGTGACGATCCGGTCGGCGCTCAGCACAACCCATCGCTCCAGGGCATACTCGATCCCTGTGCGTATGCGGCTGTTAAACGGCATCGGGTTCGGCGGCTCAAACATCCAGCCGTCGCGAAAGTCTGCGACCCAGGGCAGCCCAGTCAGGCGCTTGAGCCGCAGCGCCACGAGGTGGCTCGTTGCGGGCGGCGATGAACTGAAGAGCAGCTTGATCGGGCGGCTGCGCAGGAGCCGTAGGCCCTGTCGCACGGCCAGGGGATACCAGGTTACGTGAAGATCGGGGATCAGACACGCCATCAGCGTACGTGAGACCCAGCTATCGGCCGACACGGCTACGGCATTGGCCCGCTGCTGCTGTGGCACACGTCGTAGGCGTAGCGCCCGGTATGGTCGGGCCAGCAGGCTGGAGATCTCACCAGCGCGGAAGATGTACTGTGCGGCATCGGATGGTGTGCTGCCACGGATGTTCGTTGTAAGGATGATCGGCCTGTAGCCCGCCTCGGGCAGATACCTGGCGAATGCCGTCATACGACGAGTACCAGCGTGGTCGGCAGGCGGGTAGTAGTAGGGGAGCATCAGTAGCTCGCGCTTGCCCCGGTCGGGTGCGCCAGAATCTGTCGTATCAGTCATGCCTTGTCCCATACCTTCAGCCACAGTTCCAGACGCTAGAGCGATGCAAGGCGTTCAAGCGTCTGCTCATAGGTGTCAACCCAGGGACGCCAGTCACCGCATAGTGAGGAGTTGTGCCACAGCAAGGTAAAGACTCCTTCGACCTGGCGGCACCTCTGGGCTAACTCCAGCATGCGAGCCTGGCCTTGCTGCGGCTCCAAGCGTCGGTAGCGGTACAATGTGCCGTCCATGACGATCAGAGGCCACTCCTCCAGATGTAACTCGCGGTTCAGCGTCACATCAAAAGGGCGGAACGGATGGCATGTTCCGCAGCGAAACCCCTCGTAATCAGCATAGCCAAGCGTCGAGTCGTATGTCAGGCCAACCTGCTCCCAGTGCTGCCATGTGAATGGTGCCTCAAACCGCAGAAAATGCTGACGCCCCCCGTAGTGCGTCGAGCCGAGCAGTGCGTCGAGCCGAGCTTTTTCAGCGGCGAGCCGGGCCGGGTTGTTGAGCGTATGGTAGCTGGGATGGAACCCCATCTCAAAGCCTCGCCGCTGAAGATCAGCGATGCAGCATCGTACCAGCGGCGAGTCTAGATCGTAGTCATTGTCGGGGATGCCGGGGGACGCCGCCATCATATAAAATGCGCTCTCCATACCATACTTGCGGGTCAGTCCTGCCAACTGGTAGACGCCCAGGAGGTATGGTGACGTTCGTTCGCCCATCATGTCGAGGATATAGTCAAGACCGGCGCTCTTGATCCAGGTTATATCATGCTGATCTCGGATGTCAGCGACGAGTCGCTTGATCGTCAAGCGCGGACTAGGGCGGCTGCGCAGCAAGTCAATATCGTGGCTCAGCTTCACCGCAAATTGCCTACGTTGCGGGTGCCACCCTGGAACGAGTACCTGAATCCAGGCTCTCAGAATCAGCGCATACATGTCAACCACTGGCCAGTCGAGAAAGCCCTGCCGGTGGGATAGACTTGCTGTGGCCGGGAATCGCACGTGAGCGTCGCGTGTGGGAACGACCGACTCCTCCCAGCGCGTGAGCATAAAGAAAGTTGCCGCGATGATGTCGGCGTAGAACACAACTGAGCCATCAGCGGTGATTGTGGCAAAGGGCGTGTGGTCTGGGTCGGCGTCAGAACTCCAAAAGATCACGGGGATTGCCTCACCGAATAGCATGTGTACACCGGGGGGCAGCGCATCTGATGCGGCAACCCAGCGCAAGCTCAATGGCGCGGATGTGAGGAGATCTCCCCACGCAGCCGGAGCGCAGGGGTGTATGCACAGCTCGACAGTTGATGTCGGCCCCTGGCTCGCCGCGTAGACCAGCCGTAGCGGCGGATCGTCTGGGTCGGCACCGGCGCGTGTCAGCAACTGTCGCCACGTATACGCAATTGCTTCACGGGTCAGCGGGCTATCTATGTCCATGGGTGCCCTTCCCCTTCGGCCTTATCATCGCAACGATCTCGCGAGCGGCCTGATAGGCAATGGCGAGTGGCGAGTTGACTTTGGAGATTGCGAAATAGGGGCAGGGCCTTGCGCCAAAGCTGCGGAAGAAGCGCTCAACCGGCTCGATCATCGACCCCTCAAAATCAAAGGCGTTGGTTACGGTCGCGGCAAACTGGATCGCCTCCCATAAGACCAGCGAGGCGGCACCGCTCGTTCTGAGCAGCGGGTTGGCACCGCCCATCAAATAATAGGCCGAGTTGCAATCCCAGATGATATAGGCACCTGCGTGGATCTTGCCCTCACTATCTCGGCCAACAAAGATTCGGCGTGACCCATGCTGCCGACAGGCCGCATCAATACGCTGCACGAGTTCGAATGTGTAGGGCACGGGTAGGTTCTGCCGCTCAAACGTCATCCGATGGACATCCCAGAACAGCCGCAGATCATCCACACTTTCGACCGAGACCCCCTCGCGCTTGGCCTTGCGGATATCGGTACGAATGTTGTCGCGCAGCCCACTCCAGAGTACGGTGACATCCGAGAGATCGTCAAGGACGTACGTATAGCGGGTTGTCTGCGCAAAACCCTTCCAGTACAGGGGCAGCCAGTATGTGAAGCCGCGATGGAACCGTACGTGAAGCGATTGGAATGCGGGCAACTGCGCGACAAGTGCCTCAGCAAGATCCTTCTCGTCCTTGAGCCGGTTTGCCACGTTTGTGTTCCCCACTGGTCGAAACAGTATCCCGAGCCAGGGAGTCAGCGGCGGCATCCCGATCCGCAAACCGCGCAGCCTATCCGTTGTCTTTAGTATTGGCCAGGCTGCGGCAAGCTCCGAACCCTTGCGAACCGTCAGAATCTCATACGACCCAGGAGCCACAGCATCAAGCCACCATGTTGTACCAAAGATCGTCCCCTCTGGGGAACGTGCCACGAAGGCATTGTACTCGTCCTGGTTAGTGATCATCGGGCTCGTTCTTCTGGAGAAGGGCGTGGAAACGATATTCGTAGCTCGCTGATGAGAAGGTGCGGCACGAGAATCCATTACGCAGCGCGATGTCGTGAACGGTACGGCGTGTGTGCCAGTAGCCGATACCGTCATCTCTTTTTAGCAGAAAGACCGCGCCGATTCGGCGTGCAAAGCTCAGCCATGACATGCGGATGTCGGGTCGAAGAAGCCCGGCATAGTGAAATAATCTCAGGTGGCGATCCGGGATGTTCCCGATCAGGTATGTCCCGCCATCTTCAAGCAGATGGTAGACCTGAGACATATGTTCGCTCAGCGCATCTTCCGAGAGGTACTGGCACACCTGATTGGAAAAGCAGAAATCGTACTGCCCGGCATCTGTCCCTATTGGCAGATCCGCGATGTCGCCACAGATCAGGCGGGCCTGCGGCCAGGCTAATGAAAACGCTCGCAGCATGGATGGTGAGAAGTCAATGCCGGTGTACGATGCAAAATGATCGCTCATAACCTCATAGAGCGTCCCGGTTCCGCACCCCAGATCAATCACCCGTGTCTTATGCGGGGGGAAATAGAGCATCAGTTCGCGGGCATAAAACTCCACCCAGGGGCGCTCGTTGTGGCGGTGACCCGCATCGTGGAGATCCTTCCAGTGCGTCCTCCAGTATGTTCTCGAAGGGCTCATAAACCTAGCTCCCGGCGCATATGAGCGACCGCGCCTGATCGAAAATAGCTGTTACCAATATGCTCGGGCACGACGAGTGTGGCAAGATGATGTACAGCCTGCACTAAGGCTTGGGGGCTGTCGAGCAGGATCGCGTGGCCCTCGTGGTACAGGTGTAAGACCGCCTCATGGGTGGTGAATGGCAGGATCGCCGTCGGCGTCCGCAGCCCGAGCGCCTCATAGTGGCAGGTAGAAGAGATGCTTATGTGCAGATGCGAGCGGGCGATAAGCTCAAAGGTAGAGGGCTCCTCTGCACTGAATAGAACACATACATTGTTTTCGTTGGCAAAAGCAATCGTAAAAAGATCCTTATTATGTTCGGCAGGGTGAAGCTTGATATAAACGTGCAGGTTCATTGTCCCCCGCACCAATGCAAGAAACGCGGCAAGGAACGCGATGATTTTCTCGTCGTCAACGCACTGATTGGTGATCACGATGGTTGGGCACGTGTACTTCTCAAGACAAGCTGATCGGTACTGATCGATACGCAGGCTGCCGACCGAGCGAAGCGCGTCGCCCCAGAAGCCATACGGCTCTAATTGACTCTTCCAGTAGTCGCCATACAAGAAAATACGATCTGGAATCGGCATCTTCGCCCGATAGGGCAGCGCATACGTCGACCAGGTGTAGCCCGTGTGGTAGCGATCCAAGAAGCCATGCTGAAACTCAATCACATTGGCACGTGACTCCTTTGCCGCAGCGACCAGCGCCCAATCGCAATAGGCCGTCACGATCAAGAGATACCTGAGACTCGTCCGCTGAAATAGCCAGCGAAACAGCATTTTGCTCCAGTAAAATGAGGTCAACTGCCTGATAATACTGATCTCGCTTAATGACTCATCTCCTAACGCTTCGCGTAAGCAACGACTTATCTTCTGCCCCGTAAGAATGACATCTGGCGGGCTGTAGATCCTCGCAAGCAGTTTGGCAAGCACCAGGAAGGGCGACGAGATCATATCACTCCTGATCATCGCCTGCTTGCCCCGCGCCGCAAAGGTGCGGTTATCCATATGCTCGATCTTGAAATAGTCAGGAAGACCGATTAAGAGGTCATCAAAAAAAATATCCTTGTATCGCCCATCGACCTTCTCCGAGCGATTCGACGCGTGGACAACCGCTACATAGGTTGATCTGCGCAGCCTGAGCAACCCTCGCACATGCCTCAGCGCAGAGAGCACCTGTCGAAATTGGTTTGGCTGCCCCTTTTCGGGCGTGGTGTGTAGTCGTTGCAACTGTAGAGCCAGCATAAAGCGTAAGGTTGGCCACACACACCAGCCATCAACCTCATACTGCAAGAGGTCGTAGCGTGTCTCCAGATCCCGGATAAATACGTCAACGTCTTCACCTGTCCGCGAACCGTCCGTCGCTGACAAATACAGACGTTGTGGTAGATCAGTCATATATTCCTGTGGGTAGCAACGAGACGTGCGAGCGATGCTTGCACCATCTGTAGCTCTTC
>CAIRFY010000556.1 GCA_903877945.1 uncultured Oscillochloris sp.
AGGGAGGGCGTTGCCCTCCCTGAAACCCTCCCTTCGTTCACATGGGGCCGCCTGAGCGGCCCTACGCCGTCGGCGGCTTCAGATACTGGCGGTCGGCGGGAAGGACATCTGCCCCACTTGAGGTCGTCGCATCGTCGCGCAGGCCAAAGTTCGCATCAAGCAGCTCCAGCATTGCGTGAAGCTCGCTACACAGCTCTTCAAAGACCACCGTGAGCAGGTCAGAGTCATAGAGGGCGTCATCAATGCTCCAGATCCGCAGGGCAGAGAGGCTCTCAACGCGTGGTGCCCGCCCGGAGAGGAAGGACACCTGACTGTTGACGCGCACCAGATCGTCCGTATCCACCAGAGCAGAGTGAATATCCTGGATAGCGCGCGCCATCGTTGAGATCACGCTCACATCGCGCTGCTGCTCAATGCTCAGCGGCAAATGGTAGGTCACCTCCACATCCAGAGAGGGGCCACGGCGGGTCTGGGCGAAGAGGCGCTCGTCCACAAAGCGCTCGATATTGTCAAGCGAGTCCGTGCCGCGTAGCGAAAAGATCGTAAACTCGGGCGACCAGCGGAAAGCCACGACGGCTCGCAGCGACGGCTCCTGCGGCCCACGATCATCTTCGGCCCCGTCGGGGAGGCACGTAATCGTCAGGCTACGTCCAAGAGCGTGGGTATCAATCAGCTCCTGGGTGTAGGCAATATTCAGTCCCGCCTGCTCAATGCTGGTGAGTAGGACGGAGACAAAATTCTCGTAGGTGAGCATGGGCGTCCTCTGTGTACACTGTTGCTATCCGCGCATTATAGCACCGAGGCTGTCACGGCATCACTCGTACTGATTCTAAGGGTAATGCCTCCATACGCATGCGCGACGCCCTTGGCCCTATCTACACCAATCCTGACTTTACCGACCTCTTCCCTAAGGACGGTAGTCCCGCCAAGGCTCCAGCCCAACTCGCCCTTATAGCAATCCTCTTGGGGTTGTTGTGTGGAGTCAAGGCTTTAGCCGGATAAGGCCGCCTAATACTACAGTTGTAGTTTGAATCACCCCCCCTAGCCCCCCCGCAAGCGGGGGGGAACAATGCATTGGTTCTCCCCCGCTTGCGGGGGGTTCCTGCTGACCGACGAGAGTCAGCGCATGGCCAGGAACAATGCATTGGTCCCCCCCCGCGTGCGGGGGGGCTAGGGGGGGTGATCGGCGGGAGCCTTTCTGCGAAGATATTTACAACTGTAGTACTAAAAGCTCGACTCCTTTTCATAACCAATTTAGGATTGCTATATCACCGTCATGCAGTTTGCGGAGGGCTTGGCCGACCGCCCGGCTGCCGATGCCGTGCGCGCATGCATTGATTGGAAATATGCGTTGGCCCTGGAGTTGACCGATCCCGGCTTTGACGCCTCGGTACTCTGCGACTTTCGCGCCCGGCTCGTCGCGGGCGGAGCGGAACAGCGACTGTTCGAACAGATGCGGTGCCTCTTCACGGAGCAGGGGTTGGTCAAGGGCAAAGGCCGCCAGCGCACCGATGCCACCCACGTTCTCGCCGCCATCCAGGTACTCAACCGGCTCGAATGGATCGGGGAAACCCTCCGCCATGCGCTCAATCGCCTCGCGACCGCCGACCCAGCCTGGCTGAAATCCTGGGTGCCCGTGGAACCGAGTGGGTCGGCGATAAGGTACACCTGACCGAAACCTGTGACGACGGCCACCCCCACCTGATCACGGATGTGACCACAACCCCGGCCACCACTGCGGATAGCACGATGCCGATTGCGCGTTTGGCACCGGTCGCCACATGAGCGTGCCTCCCAGTGAGAGTTTGCCAGCAGTATCATGAAAAGTCACCCTCCGGCCCTCTCCCTCACGGGGCATATCTTTACCCACATCTTTTTTACCGCAGTACAATGCGGTGTATTGGCTCCCCCGGCGGGCGACTGACGTCACCCACCCGTCCTTTCAACGAGATCGCCGGGGGGCTGAAGCCCTCCGGCGGCGACGACAAGTGCAGAGATGTGGGTAAAGATATGCTCACGGGGAGAGGGGAGATTCCGCAGAAGGACGCATCCGAATCCCCCTCTCCCGTTCAGGGAGAGGGGGCTGGGGGGTGAGGGCTACCTTGAAGCTCCTTACTCGACCGTATACTCGCCCTCGACGACACCATCGTCCTTCTTGGCTCCGCCAGCGTGCGGCTGACCGTGGGCCGCACCATCGCTGTAGGCGGCCTGCGAGATCGCGTACATCGCCTGCTGGAGTTCGCCGGTCAGACCCTCGATGCGCTCACGGTTCTCCTTCGTGACCGCCTCGCGCAGATCTTTGATCAGACCATCAATGCGGCCCTTCTCGATGCTATCAACCTTATCGCCCAGGTCGCCCAGAGTCTTCTCGCTCTGGTAGGCCAGGCTATCGGCCTGGTTCTTCAGTTCGACCATCTCGCGGCGGGCCTTGTCCTCATCGGCGTGGGCCTGCGCGTCACGCACCATCCGCTCAACCTCGTCCTTGTTCAGGTTGGTGCTGGCGGTGATCGTAATGCGCTGCTCTTTGCCAGTGGCCTTATCCTTGGCCGAGACGTTCAGGATACCGTTGGCGTCGATGTCAAACGTGACCTCGACCTGCGGCACGCCACGCGGCGCAGCCGGGATGCCTTCAAGCCGGAAGCGTCCGAGGGTCATATTATCCCCGGCCATCTCACGCTCGCCCTGAAGAATGTGGATGTCCACCGCCGTCTGACCCTCAGCCGCCGTGCTGAAAATCTCGCTCTTCTTGGTCGGGATGGTGGTATTACGGTCGATCAGCTTGGTCATCACGCCGCCCAGAGTCTCCACGCCCAGGGAGAGCGGGGCCACGTCGAGCAGCACCACGCCCTTAACATCGCCGCCAAGGACACCGGCCTGGATGGCCGCGCCCACGGCCACAACCTCGTCGGGGTTGACGCTCTTGTTTGGCTCCTTGCCGATGATCTTGCGCACCAGCTCCTGCACCACCGGCATACGGGTGGATCCGCCCACCAGCACAACCTCCTGAATATCGCTGGCCTTGAGACCGGCGTCCTTGATCGCCTGGATAACCGGGCCGCGCAGGCGCTCGGTGAGGGCGCTGGTGAGCTGCTCGAACTTGGCGCGGCTGAGCTTCATAGCCAGGTGCTTGGGACCGCTGGCGTCGGCAGTGATGAACGGCAGGTTAATCTCCGTCTCGCTGACGCTCGACAGTTCCATCTTAGCCTTCTCGGCAGCCTCCTTGAGACGCTGGAGAGCCTGGCGATCCTTGCCCAGATCGATACCCTGATCCTTGCGGAACTCATCGGCGATCCAGTCCACAATCGTCGCGTCGTAGTCATCGCCGCCGAGGTGGGTGTCGCCGTTGGTCGCATGAACCTCTACCACACCGTCGCCAACCTCCAGCACGGATACGTCGAAGGTACCGCCACCGAGGTCAAAAACCAGGATGGTCTCGTCCTTCTTCTTATCAAGGCCATAGGCCAGAGCCGCCGCCGTAGGCTCATTAATGATGCGCAACACCTCCAGGCCCGCGATCTTCCCGGCATCCTTGGTCGCCTGGCGCTGGGCGTCGTTAAAGTAGGCCGGAACCGTGATCACGGCCTGAGTAACCGGCTCGCCCAGGTACGCCTCAGCGTCGGCCTTGAGCTTCTGCAGCACCATGGCCGAGATCTCCTGGGGCGCGTAATCCTTGGACGTCTGCGGGACACCAATTCGCACATCGCCACGGGCGCCCTTGGCCACCTTAAACGGCACAATCTCGCGCTCGGATGGTGTATCGTCGTAGTCGCGACCAATGAATCGCTTGATCGAGTAGAGTGTATTCTCAGGGTTAATCGTCGCCTGCCGTTTGGCAGTCTGACCGATCAGGCGCTCGCCATTCTTGGCGAACGCAATGACCGACGGAGTCGTCCGATTTCCCTCGGCGCTCGGGATCACAACAGCATCGCCGCCCTCCATCACCGCCACGCACGAGTTGGTCGTTCCGAGGTCAATCCCTACAATCTTAGCCATTACAGCCTCCGTATGCTTGTGTATTGCGTAGTGCGTGTTGATCCGCCAATGTCACACGCCGATGCCGACTGGCACACGGCCACTCAGCCTTCAGTCTTCACTAACTCCTATGCTCAGTGTACCGGCTTTTCGCATGGTTCACACTAACGAGGTGTTAGAGTTGTGTTTGAATCGGCGGGGCATCACTGCGGGACAAACGTGGGGTGAGGATGCGCGCTTCTCATCGTGTCGATCATGACTGCGCCTTAGGCATGTTTCAATCCAGATTGACAATTCAGCGACGAAACGATGACGCGGTGAGGCGCTCCGTATCGCCTCATCACCTCATCGCCTCGTCGCAAGACTGTAAAGCTGAATGTGCCCATTTTGAAACATGCCTTAAGGCGTGTTTCGCAATACCGCAAAACTCGCCCTGTCA
>CAIRFY010000557.1 GCA_903877945.1 uncultured Oscillochloris sp.
GGGCTGAGGTGGTTGTGCCGGCCCGGCTGCTCTATAGCATTGTTCCCCCCCGCTTGCGGGGGGGCTGAGGTGGTTGTGCCGGCCCGGCTGCTCTATAGCATTGTTCCCCCCCGCTTGCGGGGGGGCTAGGGGGGGTAGAACTGTAAAGTATCTGCCGAACCTTGTCTGATGCGAAAAGCGGGTAGCGTGGGCATCCTGCCCGCACTCGCCCGGATGCGGGCATGATGCCCACACTTCCCCTATCACGGTCGTTGAAAGGGCTGCCCGAGGGCGGCGGGGGCCGGGGTGGCGAGCCAGCCCACAAATCGCTCGGCAGGGCGGCGCAGGGGCTTGGGCAGGGTGGCTAGGCGGTGCGCCGTACCTGGGCTTGCAAGCAGGTTGATCAGAGCGAGGACGACAATCATCAGCACGAAGGGGGCCACCTGAAAGACCTGGGTGGGTATGCTGGGGAGGACGCTCTGGGATCGTGAGGCGAGGGACTGGAGGGCGGCGAAGAGGTAGCAGCCAATGGCGACCCGCCAGGGGTGCCAGCCGCCAAAGATGACGATTGCCAGGGCGATCCAGCCGGTGCCGAAGGTGTGGCGGTAGCTCCAGCCCTGCTTCAGATCAAGCGAGTAGGCCGCCCCGGCGATGCCCACCAGGGCACCACCGATCAGCAGGTAGAGGTAGCGCAGGCGAATGACTGGCACCCCACGGGCGTAGGCCGTCTGCGGGCGCTCACCGAGGGCGCGCAGCACGAGGCCAGCGCGTGTGTGGTAGAGGAACCACCAGACGGTCGGCAGCAGCAGGAAGCTCGCGTAGATCAGCATGTCGTGGCTGAAGAGCAGCGGCCCGAGGATTGGTATGTCAGACAGCCCCGGCATGGGCGCGTGGGGCACGGCTGGCCCTGGCTTGCGCACGTAGGGCGTGCCGAGGAATGATGAGAGATCGGTGCAGAGCAAGGCCAGCACAAAGCCCACCGCTGTCTGTGATTGGCCAAGGCTGAGGCTGAGTACGCCGAGGATGAGCGCGACCAGACAGCCGACCAGGGCGGCGGCGGCGAAGCCGAGGGCCAGGCTGCCGCTGACTCTGGCCACGGCGAACCCAGCCATGGCCGCCAGGAGCATGCTGCCGTCGAGCGAAAGGTTGACTACACCGGCACGCTCGCTGATCGTCTCGCCCATGGTGGCGAAGATCAGAGGGGCGGCGGTGGCCAGGACGGCGGCGAGGGTGATCAGTATCTGCTCCATCGACTCCTCATTAGCGTCTACCGCTGAGTCCTCTTGCCAGGAGCGCGAACAGCACCAGGGCACCCTGGAGTACCCCGGCGATGCTGCTGTCGGCACCGAGGGCCACCGACATCTGGAGGCTGCCTGTCGTGAAGATTGCAAATGCGGCGGCGATTGGCAGCACCCAGGCCGGGTTCGCCTGGATCAGCAGCACGACCAGCAGGGCCAGCAACCCGATCCCGCTGGAGATGCTCGGGATCAACTGGTGGAACACCGCGAGTACCTGGATGGCCCCGGCGATGCCGGCCAGCGCCCCGCATGCCGCCAGGGACTCGGCCAGCCGCCGGGTTGCCGGGATACCCATGCGCCCGGCTGCCTGCGGGTTCAGGCCCACCGCCCGCAGTTCTAGCCCCCAGCGCGTGCGCGTCACCGCAAACCAGATCAGTACCAGGATGATCAGGGCGATCACCGGCGCGGCTGGAGCCACCCGCAGCGTGCCGAAGGTGGGCAGCCAGACATCGGTGGGCAGCGGCTCGGTACCCGATGACGACGCCCGGCCGATCCGCCGCCACGGCCCGAGTACAAGGTAGAGCGCGATGCCGCTGGCGAGGAAGTTCAGCCCGAGCCCGGCAAAAATCTCGTTGACCTGGAGCCTGATGCGCAGGCCCGCCACCAGCAGCGCCCACATCGCCCCGCCCGCCGCGCCGCAGGCAAACGCCAGCACCCAGAGCAGCGGCGGCGGCAGGTTGGGTAGCAGACGCAGCGGGATCATGGCCGCCACCGCGCCCAGCGCCATCTGCCCCTCAATCCCCAGGTTGTAGAGCCCAGCCGCGAAGGTGAGCGTTAGCCCGCAGGAGCAGAGCAGCAGCGGGGAAGCCAGCATCACCATGTCGCTGATCCGCGTGGGCGTGGAAAAGGTACCCAGGAAAATCAGGTTATAGGCGGCCAGGGGCGGCACGTTGCTGCTCAGCAGCACCAGGCTGGTGAAGATCAGCGCGCCGACGAGGGCCAGGGCAGCGATAAGCAGTGCTGATCGACGTGTGTGACCCTCGGATATGGTCGGCGTGGCATGGTCGCGTGCGATCATTGCGGGTTCGCCTTTGCGCGTCCGTTGACGGCATCAAAGCCCACCCCGCCGATCAGTTCGGCGAGCCGGTACGCGCTCAGTTCGGCCCGTGGCAGCATCTGCGAAACCCTCCCGGCGAAGAAAACCAGCACGTAGTCGCTGTAGTCAAGGATCTCATCAAGGTCGGCGGTAGCGAAGACCACGGCGCAGCCCGCGTCGCGGCGGGCCATCAGTCGGCCCCAGATCGCCCGCGCCGAGGCCACATCCAAGCCACGGGTGGGTTGCTCACAAACCAGGGCGCGGGTGTTATCGGGGATCATCGCCAGCATCGCCCGCTGCTGGTTACCGCCAGAGAGCGCTAGGATCGGGCTGTCCGGCGTCGCCTTGATATTGTAGCCAGTGATCGCGGCGCGGGCTTTCACCTCGGCACCATGCCGGTTGATGATGGCCCCGCCGGGCTGGAGCAGAGCAAAGTGTTCGGCGAGGGTGAGCGGGCCGACCAGCCCCTTGACCAGCCGGTCGGCGGGCAGATACTCGACGCCGCCCTGGCGGAAGGTCGCCGATGTCGCACCGGCCATATCAACACCAGCCAGACGCAGCCGCCCGGCACTGGGGCGCAGTTGCCCGCAGAGCAGGCGCAGCAGGATCTGTTGGCCGCTGCCCTCTAGCCCGGCCAGCCCCACCACCGCGCCGGCGGGGATGGTCAGATCCAGCCCGGCCAGAACCATGTTGCCGTCGCGGGCCGAGACCCCTTCAATCTGCCAGGCGGGCACCGTCGTAGAGACGCCCCGCCGGGGCGTCTCTACCGGGTTCGTGTGATCAGCCCCGCCGCCAAACATCATGTTCAGGAGGCGCTCCTGGGGCTGAGGCATCGGCACTTGGCCCTCGCCCACGACCTGCCCGGCTCGTAGCACGCTCACTGTGTTACAGATCGCGGCCACCTCATCGAGCTTATGCGAGACGAAGAGAACCGTATTGCCCTCGGCGGCGAGGCGGCGCAGGGCGGCGAAGAGCGACCGGGCCTGGGCAGCAGAGATCCCGGTGGTCGGCTCGTCAAGGATGAGGGTGCGGGCACCACAGGCGAGCAGGCGGATGATCTCCAACTGCTGGCGCTGGCCGACAGTCAGGGCCGAGATCGGGTCGTCGGGGGCGATGCTGAAGCCCAGACGACCGGCGAGGACGATCAGGGTGTTGCGGGCCTCGATACGGGTCGGCAGCGCCCAACGCGGCGCGGCGCAGAGCAGGTTCTCCAGGGCGCTGAAACCAGGCACATCGAGGGGCTCCTGATGCACCATGCCGACACCCGCACGTAGGGCGGCACCCGGCTCACCGAGGGCGACGGGCGTGGAGTCAAGCAGGATCTCGCCGCCATCGGGACGCAAAAAGCCGGAGAGCAGCTTCATCAGCGTACTCTTACCGGCCCCGTTTTCGCCGAGTACGCCGTGGATCTGCCCTCCGGCGAAGTGTAGGCTGATGCGGTCATTGGCCCGCAGCGTGCCAAAGGTCTTGGTCAGGTTGTGGACGCTAACTTCCATCGTACCCCCTCACCCCCAGCCCCCTCTCCCTCACGGGGAGAGGGTTCAAAGGGGGGGGATAAGCGAGCAAACTGTCAACCATTGTTCGGCGGTGTCAGTGAAACATCTCAATTCCTGCGGTCGTCCTGCCAATGAGGGGAATCGTATCGCACGCAAGGAGGGTTATGATGGGACATATCGCCGCAGAACAGACCATCTGGACGCTGATTCAGGAGCGATTCCCGACCATGTCGCCCGGTGCGCAGCACGCCCTGGCCCGCTGGGTCTTGGGTGCAATGCTGGCGGGGGATGCGAATGGCCCCTCGGTCATTGCCGCCCTGGTCACGGCGGGCGTGGCCGGTCACGCGACCCTTGATGAGCAGTGGGACACCTGGGTGCATCAGGACGCCTTTCAAACCACCGACCCACCCGTGGCGGGTGCGCCGACGGTGGTGAGTCCGCTCGCCCTTGGGGCCGCCGTGCTGCACTGGATTGTGGATCTGTGGGCCGGTGGCCCGCTGGTCTTGGGGATGGATGCTTCGCTGCGCCGCGATGATGTCGTGCTCCTCCGCACGAGTGTCCTCTATCGGGGTACCGCCATTCCGATTGCCTGGGTCATCGTTCCCGCCAACACGCCCGGTGCCTGGGAACCGCATTGGGAACGCATGCTGCGCTGGATCGGGGGCATCATCCCGTCGGAACAGACAGTCCTCGTCCTCGCGGATCAAGGTTTGTGGAGTCCGCACCTCTGGGCGGCCATCCGTGCGCAGGCATTCCATCCGCTGATGCGCGTGCATGCCAATTCCACCTTCGCACCCACAGGGCAGCCGCGCCAGCCTGTGCGCCAGTTGGTGTCGGCTCCCGGCGCAGGGTGGATGGGGCAGGGCGTAGCATTCAAACATGCGTCTAAACGCATCGCCGGAACCCTGGTCGTGCTGTGGGCCGAGGGGCATGATGAACCGTGGGTGCTGCTGACCGATCTGCTGCCAGAGCAGATGGACGCCGCATGGTATGCGTTGCGCATGTGGGATGAAGCAGGATTTCGGCAAAGCAAATCCATGGGCTGGGAGTGGCAGCGTGGCCAATTGCGGAACCCCGATGCGGTGGCGTGGCACTATCTGGTGGTCGCGGTGGCGACGCTGTGGGCGCTGGCGGTGGGCACGCGGATCGAAGATGCGGAACAGGCCCACGTCCCTCCCGGCCAGATGCGGCATGCCCCCCACGGTGCCACTCCCCCGTCGCCACGGCGGTGGAGTGGCACCGCCCAGCGCGTGATCAGCCTGTTTCAGCGCGGCTGTCAAAAGGTACGCTGGTTGTTGGCCCAAGGGCGGCGCTGGATCGGTCTGTGGTTGCGTCCCGAACCCTTGCCGATAAGTAATGACAGAATCTTGATGCATATCCATTGCCCGTCACAATGACCAATATCGCTGTTCAGCCCCCCCCTTTGAACTCCCCGTGAGGGAGAGGGGCAGGGGGTGAGGGTCGGCAGGCGACTTTGACGTAGCCCTCCTACGCTCCCGGATGTCTATTGGTGCTACCCATGCACTGCCGATGCTATGCACAGACCTCGCGCAGCATCTCGACAACGTAGCTCTGCTCCTCGTCGCTCATCTGCGGGTAGAAGGGCA
>CAIRFY010000558.1 GCA_903877945.1 uncultured Oscillochloris sp.
CATGGTTCAAACCAGCGTGACAATTCAGCGACGAAACGATGACGCGGTGAGGCGCTCCGTATCGCCTCATCGCCTCATCGCCTCATCGCCTCATCGCAAGACTGTAAAGCTGAATGTGCCCATTTTGAAACATGCCTTAGATCTCAATACCTGTGAACCTCGTCTTCGCGCAAGTGTTCGATCAGAAAGGGCAGCAACCCATGGCGCAGGAGCTTCCCCCGGTAGATGTGTTGGTCGTTGGCATGGGCTGGACGGGCGGGATCGTCGCAAACGAACTGGCGAAGGCTGGCAAGAAGGTGGTTGGCCTTGAACGCGGCGGTCCACGGCACACCGAGGACTTCCAAATGATGCACGACGAGTTGCGCTATGCGCAGCGCTACGCGATGATGCAGGATCTCACGATTGAAACGACCACGTTTCGCAACAACCCGAGCCAGAAAGCCCTGCCGATCCGTCGCTACGGTGCCTTCCTGCCCGGTACCGGCGTGGGCGGCGCGGGCGTCCACTGGAACGGGCAGACGTGGCGATTCCTGCCCTACGACTTTCAGATCCGCAGCAAAACAGTCGAGCGCTACGGCGCAGGCAAGATCCCTGCGGATATGACCCTCCAGGACTGGGGGATTACCTACGACGAACTGGAACCCTGCTTCGACAGGTTCGAGAAAATGGCGGGCATCTCGGGGCAGGCCGGTAATCTCAAAGGTGCGACGCAGCCGGGCGGCAACCCGTTTGAGGGATTGCGGACGAGTGCCTACCCAACCCCGCCACAGATTGTGACGCCGTCGATGCAAAAGGTAAAAACGGCAGCCGATAAGCTGGGCTACCACACCTTCGTCGGGCCATCGGCCAATCTGACGCAGGAATACACCAACCCCGACGGCCAGAAGATCGGGAAGTGCCAGTACTGCGGTTACTGCGAGCGCTTTGGCTGCGAGTGGGGGGCCAAATCATCACCGATTGTCACGGTGATCCCCTCGGCCCTGGCGACGAACAACCTGGAACTACGCACATATTCGTACGTGACCAGCCTGATCTACGAGAAGAAGCGGGTTACGGGTGTACGTTATGTCAATATACTCACCGGCGAAGAGGTCGTCCAGCGTGCCGAGGTTGTGGTACTCACGTCGTATGTGCTGAATAATGTCCGCCTGCTGCTGATGGCGGGCATCGGCAAGGCATATGATCCGGCGACGGGCAAGGGCGTGGTGGGAAAGAACTACTGCTACCAGGCGAGTGCCGGGGCGACCGGCTACTTCGACGAGGAGGAGTTCAACCTCTACGCGGGATCGGGGGCGCTGAGCCTCTGCTTCGACGACCTTAATGGAGATAACTTCGACCACAGCAACCTGAAGTTCCTCCACGGCGGTAACTTCAGCAGCGGCCAGTCCGGTCGGCGGCCAATCGCCAATAACCCGGTGCCGCCGGGCACACCCACGTGGGGCGCGGAGTTCAAGGCGGCCAGCCTTAAGTACTTCTACCGCACGATCAACGTCGGTTGCCAGGCCCGCGTCCTGCCCAATCGTCAGAACTTCCTTGACCTCGACCCAACCTACAAAGACGGCTTCGGCAACCCGCTGCTGCGCATGACCTTCGACTGGACCGACGGCGACCGCGAGTTGGTAGCCTACATGGGCGCGAAGGCCGAGGAGGTGATGAAGGAGACCGGGGCGACGACGGTGGTAGCGAACAAGGAGCTACAGGGCAGTTTCAGCAGTGTACCCTACCAGTCAACCCACAACACGGGCGGGGCGATCATGGGCAGTGACCCAACAACATCGGTGGTGAACTCGTACCTCCAATGCTGGAATGCCGAGAACCTGTTTGTGGTCGGTGCCTCGGCCTTCGCGCACAACGGCGGCTACAACCCGACCGGCACCGTGGGCGCGCTCGCCTACCGTGCGGCGGATGGGATTAACACATACCTCCAGACGCCGGGCCTGCTCTAGCATGGAGGAGCAGGTACTTTACAGTTTGTCGCCGGTCAGCCCTCACCCCCCAGCCCCCTCTCCCTGAGCGGGAGAGGGGTAGAGGGTGAGAGGGCAAGGCCAGTGCGAGATCAGCTTATTCGAAAGATATTGCG
>CAIRFY010000559.1 GCA_903877945.1 uncultured Oscillochloris sp.
AAATAGCTGTTGCCATTATCCTAAAAAATATCGGGGCTGTCTAGTCCAGGACGTAACGGTCCAGGGCATGTGCAAAGTCGTGTGATCGCCGCTCAGCCCTCACCCCCCAGCCCCCTCACCCGGAACGGGAGAGGGGGAGCCGAGCGCATCCTGATGAAGAAACTCCCCTCTCCCCGTGAGGGAGAGGGGCAGGGGGTGAGGGGGCCGGATCTGACTTTGCTCATGCCCTGCGTAACGGTCTCGAAGTCGGCAGAAACTGGATGCTCATGTGCTATACTCCCCCGCGTCCAGAAAATCTCTGTTGCTGCCACCTCTTGCCCGCGTCATAGTCGACAGTGAGTGCCTCATGACAACAAACACGGCGGATCATCGGCTCGTCACACCCTACGGCGGTGTACTCATCAATCTCGTCGCTACCGGACAGGAACGGCTTGCGCTGCGTGATGAAGCCCTGCGCCTGCCCTCACTCCAGATCTCAGTACGCAGTGTCTGCGATCTCGAACTGCTCGCCACCGGCGGATTTTCACCCCTCACGCGCTTCATGGGGCGGGCTGACTACGAGCGCGTCTGCGCCGAGATGCGCCTCGCTGATGGCACCCTTTGGCCGCTGCCGATCACCCTGCCAGTAGACCCTCGCGATCTCCACGCCGAGCGCGTTGTGCTTCGTGACCCGCACAACAATCCACTCGCGATTATGGACATTGACGAACTCTACGTCTACGACCCCGACCTTGAGGCGCGTCAGGTGCTTGGTACCACCGACCCGCGCCATCCGCTCGTGGCTGAGATGGCGCACTGGGGCAAGAGCTATGCCTCCGGTACCCTGCGCGTTGTCAACCTGCCTACCTACTACGACTTCGCCGCTTTACGGCAGACCCCCGCCCACGTGCGCGATCTGCTTGCCGCGCTTGGTCAACATAACGTCGTGGCCTTCCAAACGCGCAACCCCCTCCACCGCATCCATGAAGAACTCACCAAACGCGCTGCTGCGAAGGTCAACGGCAGCCTCTTGATCCACCCAACGGTTGGGCTAACCAAGCCTGGCGACGTGGATCATTTCACACGGGTACGCAGCTACAAAGCTCTTGTTGAACGCTACTACGACCAGCGGCGCACCGTGCTTAGCCTCATCCCCCTCGCTATGCGGATGGCCGGTCCGCGTGAGGCGCTTTGGCACGCGCTCATCCGGCGCAACTACGGCGCGACCCACTTTATCGTTGGTCGTGACCATGCCGGCCCCGGCAAGGACAGCACTGGCAAACCCTTCTATGGCTTGTTCGACGCCCAAACGCAACTCGCCCACCACGCCGCCGAACTCGGGGTTGAAATGGTGCCTTTTGATGAACTGGTGTACCTGAAGCACGAAAAGCGTTACGTTGAAGCCTCCGAAGTCCCGCTTGGCGCCGAGGTGGTCACGATCTCCGGCACCGAGGTGCGGGAAGCCTATCTGAACAAAGGGAAGCTCCTGCCCGCGTGGTTCACCCGCCGCGAGACGGCCGCGATCCTGCGCCAGATGTATCCGCCACGGATTCAACAGGGCTTCTGCGTCTGGTTCACCGGGCTGAGTGGCGCCGGTAAGTCAACGCTCGCGGAGGTGCTGAACATCCTGCTGCTCGAACGCGGGCGCGTGGCAACCATCCTTGACGGCGATGTCGTGCGGACCCACCTCTCGAAGGGCCTCGGCTTCTCGCGTGAGGATCGCGACACCAATATCCTGCGGATCGGTTTCGTCGCCAGCGAGGTCGTCAAGGCTGGCGGCGTGGTGCTTTGCGCCGCCGTGAGTCCCTACCGCGCCACCCGTAACCAGTGTCGCAACGTGATGGGCGAAGATCAGTTTATCGAGGTCTATGTCAACACACCGATCAACGTGTGTGAGGAGCGCGATGTTAAAGGTCTCTACGCGAAAGCTCGTCGTGGTGAATTGAAGGGGTTCACCGGTGTGGACGACCCTTACGAGCCGCCGATGAACCCTGAGTTGAACCTGGAGACCGTAGGGGTGGAACCTTTGGCGAATGCACTCAAGATTGTCACCTACCTAGAGTCAAAGGGCTTTCTTGTGCTAACCTCTCCCTAATACTACAGTTGTAAATATCTTCGCAGAAAGGCTCTCGCCGATCACCCCCCCTAGCCCCCCCGCAAGCGGGGGGGAACAACGCAT
>CAIRFY010000560.1 GCA_903877945.1 uncultured Oscillochloris sp.
CTCTCCCCGTGAGGGAGAGGGGCAGGGGGTGAGGGCTGCGCGGCACGAAGAAATGTTTTGCCGCAGGGGAGGCTTTTTTGTTGCGCCGCGCCTCCAGCGCAGATGTATATCCAGGGGAACACCATGATCTCATCCCGATACCTCGCCGCTCTCGCTGAGCGCGTCCTGATCTTCGACGGCGCGATGGGTACCAGCATTGATACCTTTGACCTGACGGTTGACGACTACGGCGGCGAGCGCACCTTTGGCAACCGCGACTATCTGGTGATCACGCGGCCTGATGTGATCGGTCAGATCCACGCCTCGTACCTGGAGGCCGGTGCCGATGTGGTTGAAACCTGCACCTTCCAGAGTACGCGCCTGCGCCTGGAGGAGTGGGGGCTCGGCGACCGCACTATTGAGCTGAACCGCGCCGCTGCCGCCCTGTCCCGCTCGGTGGCCGACCGCTATCAGGCTCAGGATGGCCGCCCGCGCTTTGTGGCTGGCTCGATGGGGCCGACGGGTAAGCTGCCCTCATCCGACGACCCGGCCCTCTCCGATATTACCTTCGCGCAGCTCAGTGAGATCTACCGCGAGCAGGCGGTCGGCCTGATCTCCGGCGGCGTCGATCTGCTGATCGTCGAGACCAGCGTGGATATTCTGGAGGTTAAGGCCGCCCTCGATGGTATCCGCCGGGCTAAGATCGAGACTGAGCGGCCCGACATTGCTGTCCAGGCTCAGGTTTTCCTCGATCTCTCCGGGCGCATGCTCCTGGGCACCGATGTCCCGGCCCTGATTGCGACCCTGGAGGCCATGCCGGTCGATGTGATCGGCCTGAACTGCTCCACCGGCCCCGAGCATATGCGCGAGGCGATCCAGTATCTCACCGCCCACGCCCGCAAGCCGATCTCCTGCCTTCCCAACGCTGGGCTGCCGCTGGAAGTGGACGGCCAGACGGTCTACCCGATGGAGCCGGACGCCTTCGGGCGGATCGTCGGCGAGTTTGTGGGTGAGTACGGCGTGGGTGTGGTCGGCGGTTGCTGTGGCACTCGTCCCGCCCACATCGCTAAGCTGCGTGAGGTCATCGGCTACGACCATAAGCCAAAAGCGCGCCAGATCGAGTACATTCCCAGCGTTTCTTCGGGCATCCGCGCCGCCGCTCTGCGTCAGGACGGCACGTTGACTCTGATTGGCGAGCGGGTCAACACCCTTGGCTCGCGCAAGGTCAAGCGCCTGCTGCTCAGCGATAACTACGACGGTGTGGTTGAGGTGGCCCGCGATCAAGTAGACGGCGGCGCGCATCTGCTGGATGTCTGTGTGGCCATGACCGAGCGCACCGACGAGGCCGAGCAGATGACCAAGCTGCTCAAGAAGCTGACCATGAACATCGAGCTGCCCATGGTGATCGACACCACCGAGGGCGATGTGCTTGAGCGCGCTCTGTCCATGTACCCTGGCCGCGCCGTGGTCAACTCGGTGTCGCTGGAGGGCGGGCGCGGCGGGAAGATTGACACGGTGCTGCCCCTGGTGGCCCGCTACGGTGCCGCCGTCATGGCGATGACCATTGACGAGGAGGGCATGACCCACACCCGCGAGCGGAAGCTGGCGGTGGCCGAGCGCATCGCCCAGATCGCCCGCGACGAGTACGGCGTTCCCGCCGAGGCGCTGATCTTCGACGTGCTGACGTTTCCGATCACCACGGGCCAGGAGGAATTGCGCGCCGCTGCGGTGGAGACGATTGAGGGCATCCGCCTGGTGAAGGCGCACATCCCCGGCTGCTTCACCACCCTCGGCGTGAGCAACCTGAGTTTCGGCGTGGCCCCCCACGCCCGCGCCGCGCTCAACTCGGTTTTCCTGTTTCACGCGATGGCCGCCGGGCTTGATACGGCGATTATCAACCCGGCCCACATCACGCCCTACGCCGAGATTCCCGCCGAGCAGGTGGCGATCTGCGAGGATCTGATCTTCAACCGGCACGAAGACGCCCTGGCCCGCTTCATCCAGTACTTCGAGCAGAACCAGAGCGCCGTCGAGATCGAGGCCAGCGATCCTACCGCCGGTCTTTCTGTAGACGAGCGCCTACGCTGGAAGATCCTCCACCGTAAGAAGGAGGGCGTCGAGCAGGATGTTGATGAGGCCGTGGCGAACCGGATGGGATTGCCGATTGCCGATTTTAGATTTGAGATTTTAGATTTTGGATTTTCGATTGCCGAACAGGGCGACGCCCAATCGGCAATCTCAAATCTAAAATCTAAAATCAACAAGGGCACCGCCGCCGTCGCCGTCCTCAACAACGTGCTGCTCCCGGCTATGAAGGAGGTCGGCGACCTGTTTGGCTCTGGTCAACTCATTCTGCCCTTTGTACTCCAGAGCGCCGAGGTGATGAAGAAGTCGGTGGCGCACCTGGAGCGCTACCTCGATAAACTGGATGGCTCGACCAAGGGCAAGATGGTGTTGGCCACGGTGCAAGGCGATGTCCACGACATCGGCAAGAATCTGGTGAATACGATCCTGTCGAACAACGGCTACACCGTCTACGACCTGGGCAAGCAGGTGCCGATCAACACGATTATCGAGAAGGCCGTGGAGGTTGGCGCTGACGCAATCGGCCTCTCGGCCCTGCTGGTTTCGACCAGCAAGCAGATGCCCCTGGTCGTGCAGGAGTTGCACAAGCGCGGCATGAGCATCCCGGTGCTGGTGGGCGGCGCGGCGATCAACCGGCAGTACGGCCAGCGCATCAGCTTTGTGGGCGATGAACCCTACCCCGCCGGGGTTTTCTACTGCAAGGACGCCTTCGAGGGTCTGGAGACGATGGACAGGCTGAGTGAACCGGCCAGCCGCGCCCAGTATGTGGCCGACACGATCCACGCGGCCAGCGAGTCGCTGCGCAAGCGCCAGACCGGCCGGGTGGCTCTGGCGGATCTCGGCCAGGCCAGCATGAGCGACTCGCCGGTTCGCTCGCACGTTCGCACCGACGTGCCCGTGCCCACGCCGCCCTTCTGGGGCGCGAAGGCCACCAGCCGTATCCGCCTGGACGACGTGCTGACCTGTCTGGATCGCAACGCCCTCTACCGGCTCCAGTGGGGCGCGAAGAACGCCAAGGGCGCGGAGTGGGAGGCGCTCAAGGCCGACTTTGACCTGAAGGTGCGCGACCTGATGCGCGAGGCCGAGCGCGACGGCTGGCTGGAGCCGAAGGTGGTCTACGGCTACTTCCCGGTGCAGAGCCACGGCCACGACCTGATCGTCTACGACCCGGCGGATCGTGCGAAGGAACTGACCCGCTTCGTCTTCCCGCGCCAGCCCGGTCGCGAGCGGCTCTGTCTCGCCGACTACTTCCGCAGCGTGGAGAGCGGCGTGTACGATGTGGCCGCCTTCCAGTTGGTCACGATGGGAACCAAGGTGGACGAACTGACCGAGGCGCTCCAGGGCCAGGCCGACTACAGCCGAGGCTACTACATCCACGGTCTGGGCGTAAGCATGGCCGAGGCTCTGGCCGAGTACACCAACCGGATTATTCGTCAGGGACTTGGTCTGGGCGAGGAGCATGGCAAGCGCTACTCGTGGGGCTATCCGGCCTGCCCTGATCTCGCAGAGCATACCAAGCTCTTCCATGTGCTGCCCGCTGAACAGATTGGTCTGGCGCTCACCGAGGCGTTCCAGCTTGTGCCTGAGCAGAGTACGGCGGCGATGGTGGTACACCACCCCGAGGCCAAGTACTTCAGCATCGGGTCAGCCGCCGAGCGGGCCGAGGACGACGTAACGGCGGCGTAGCAGGCTATGTGTATAATGCGGTGACGATCTCATTTCTCCTTTAGGCAAGGTTCAAATCAGCCATTTCAGCGTGACAGTCTTATGCGGCCCTCACCCCCCAGCCCCCTCTCCCTGAGCGGGAGAGGGGGAGTCGGGTTCGTCCTGCTGCGGAATCTCCCCTCTCCCCGTGAGGGAGAGGGGTAGGGGGTGAGGGCTGAGCGGCGTCGAACTGTCACGCTGAAATTACCGGATCTGAACTATGCCTCAATCTAATGCCCTCAAGTGAGAATCTACCATGCGGCCACGTACCCGAATCACCCTTGTCCTGATCGCCGTCCTGCTTCCATTGTTCTTCCTTGCTCCGCTCCGCGCCCGTCCGGCTACCCCAGCGGTGCTGGAACACAGACCAGCGAATATGGTGCAACTGCGTGCGGTCAAGCGCACCGGCGGTAAGGTTATCTCGATACCCTATCGCAATCGCACTAACAGCACGAATCTCCAGGCTGCGACAATCACCGTCAACTACGATGCCGCCTTCCAGGCCGATCCGGCTGCCCGTGCTGCCTTCCAGCAGGCCGTGGATATTTGGTCTACGCTGATCACGTCGCCCGTGCCCATTGTGGTGAAGGCAGAGTGGGCCGCGCTACCTACCAATGTGTTGGGGCAGGCGGGTGCGTGGACTCTCTACCGTGATTTTCCACATGCCCCGCAACCCAATACGTGGTATCCGATTGCTATTGCGAATAAATGGGCTGGGAGCGATCTTGATCCTGGCAACCCTGATATTAGTGCGACATTTAACAGTACGTGGCCCTCTTGGTATTTTGGCCTGGATGCCATGCCACCCTTCGATAAGCAGGACTTTGTGAGCGTGGTCCTCCATGAACTGTGTCATGGGCTTGGTTTCAACGGATCAATGTCTGTGAATGCTGGTATGGGTTCGTGGGGCGGTGGCTCGCCGTTTCCGGATATCTATGATCGACACACCGTTACCGGAACCGGGCAGGCTCTGATCAATACCCAGTTTTTCCCCAACCCCTCGCCGGCCCTGGCCAATCAGCTTCAGAGCGATAATATTTTCTTTGTGGGGCCGAATGCAGTTGCGGCGAATGGCGGCGCTCCGGTGCCGCTCTATGCGCCTAATCCGTACCAGAATGGTTCGAGCTACGCGCATCTACGCGAATCTACGTTCCCTGCCGGCGATCCAAACGCGCTCATGACCCCCGCACTGAGCAACGGCGAGGCGAACCACAATCCTGGCCCGATCACTCTGGGTATATTTGCCGATATAGGGTGGACGATTGCGCCTCCACTGCCCACAAATACTCCGATAAATACAGCGACAGCGGTGCCGCCCACGAATACCCCGACGGCGACAGCAACAGCGACGGCGACAGCAACAGCGACGGCGACAGCAACGGCGACGGCGACGCCAGTGCCGGATGTTGCCAGCACGGTGGTGTCGGCGGCAGCCGGTGGGATCCTACAGAATCTCAGTGGAACCTTCCACGTCGAGTTTCCGCCGAGTGCGGTTGTTAGCGATACGACGATCCTGTACACCGCATTGCCTCGTCCCTCTGTCACGTTGCCAGCCGACAAGGGGGCATTGCGGAGTTTTCAGCTTACGGCAACTGACCCGGACAGTAAACCAGTTGTGCTATTCACTGTGCCCTATACCATCTCGCTTGCCTATACCGACGAGGCGTTGCGCGCTAACACCCTTGACGAGACAACGCTGGCGGTCTCCTATGCGGCGAGCGGCAACTGGTATCCGGTTGAATCCTCTGTTGGCTGTCCTACCTGTGGCGTCTCCGTGGATACCACAAACAATACCATCACGGTCACAGTTGACCATATGACCGAATTTGCCGTCATTGCGGATCAGAAACACGGTTATCTGCCCTTCATTCAGCGTTGAAGGTGTGTTTCAATCCAGTTTGACAGTTTGCCGCCGGACGACCCTCACCCCCTGCCCCTCTCCCTCACGGGGAGAGGGGAGTATATCCTTTCCTGATGCGGAATACTCCTCCTCTCCTCGTGAGAAAGAGGGAGCCGGGGGGTAAGCGAAAGGTATTTTATCCCATGATCCGCCCGACTCACCGCATGTACTCCGCCGTCAGCCTCTTGACTCTTCTGACGCTGCTCGCCGCCTGTGGTGGCCCCGCGCAGCCTAGCCCTAGCCACGGGACAAAGAAGGTCATCGTCGTCACCTACTCGATCCTCTCGTCTGTCGTGCAGGATCTTGTTGGTGACGCGGCCCAGGTGGTTGTCTCGATGCCTAACGGGAAGGATCCGCACGAGTGGGAACCCTCGGCCAAAGATATCGAGGCACTCATGAAGGCTGACCTGATTGTGCAGAATGGACTCGGGCTAGAGGGCGGCATGGAGAAGACTCTCGCACAGGCCAGGGCGTCTGGAGTGAAGATTTTCACCGCCGCAGAACACATCAGCGTCCGTAAAGTTGGTGCGGGCGAGGGGTTGCCCACCGGCGACCCCGACCAGGCTGCGGGTGCCGACGACCCGCACCTCTGGATGGATCCGTTGGCGATGAGAGATGTCGCGGCGGCCCTAGCGATTCAGATCCAGACTGACCTCGGCATTGACGTGGGTGCGCGTGCGTCCAGTCTGGCCACCCGGCTCGACGCTCTCAACACCGAGATCGCCGCCGAGGTGTCCAAACTGCCCGAGGCCAGCCGCAAGCTCGTCACCGGCCACGAGTCCCTGGGCTACTTCGCGCAGCGCTACGGCTTCACGCTGGTGGGCGCGATCATCCCGGCGATCAGCTCACAGGCTGAGGTTTCGGCCTCTGATCTAGCCAGCCTCAAGAGCTTGATCGCGAAGAATCAGGTGAAGGCCATCTTCAGCGAACTGGGCACGCCGCCCCAGGTCGCCCAAATGATCGGCCAGGAGACGGGGGTGAAGGTTCTTCCGCTGGCTACCCACACCCTGCCGGACGATGGCTCCTACGCGACGTTTATGCGCAATCTCGCTGGGGTGATCATTGAGGCACTGGCGTAGGCTCATGCTCCAGGGCATGTGCAAAATCACCCTCCGGCCCTCACCC
>CAIRFY010000561.1 GCA_903877945.1 uncultured Oscillochloris sp.
CCACGACGCAGAGGCCGCCGAGCACCCAACAGAGCCACCTCCGAAGGATCCGCCCTGCGCTGCCTGCACCCTTCCGCGTGGCGATCGCGCGGGAACCCGATAATCTCATCCGCAGGCTGGAAGGCGTACGCCTCCTCAGTCACAATCGGCTGCGTCTCAAAGTTGAAGGTCGGCGGCGGCGAACTGGTCTGCCACTCCAGGCTAGGTGCGTCCCAGGGGTTATCGCCGGCCAGTCGCCCGTAGCGCAGCGAGAGCAGCAGGTAGACCAGCGGGATCATGAAGCCGATTCCCAGGATGGTCGAGCCAGCCGTGGACATCACGTGGTAGATCTGGAACTCCTGGGGGTAGACGTGGTAGCGCCGGGGCATGCCCAGGTAGCCCATCACAAACTGCGGGAAGAAGGTCAGGTTAAAGCCGACGAACACGACCAGGGCCGAGATCGCGCCCCACGCCTCGTTGTACATCCGCCCGGTCATCTTCGGCCACCAGTAGTGGATGCCGCCCAGGTAGGCCATCATCGTCCCGCCCACCATCACGTAATGGAAGTGGGCCACCACAAAGTAGGTATCGGTGACGTGGATGTCTACCGCGACCACGCTGAGGAAGATCCCGGTCAGGCCGCCGATGATAAAGAGGCCGATGAAGCCGAGGGCGTAGAGCATCGGCGTGCGGTACGAGATCGAACCCTTGTAGAGCGTGGCCGTCCAGTTAAACACCTTGATCGCCGAGGGGATGGCCACCAGCATGGTGATGAAACCAAACACCAGCCCGGAGTAGACGGACTGGCTGCTCACGTACATGTGGTGCCCCCAGACCAGGAAGCCCAGGATGGCGATGGCGATGGAGCTGAAGGCGACGAACTCGTAGCCGAAGATGCGGCGGCGCGAGAAGGTGGCAATCAGTTCGCTGATCACGCCCATGGCCGGCAGGATCATGATATAGACCGCCGGGTGCGAGTAGAACCAGAACAGGTGTTGGTAGAGGACAGGATCGCCGCCGATGGCCGGGTCGAAGACGCCGACGTGCCAGACCCGCTCGACCAGCACCAGCAGCAGGGCGATGGCGACCACCGGGGTGGCCAGGATCTGGATCAGGCTGGTGGCGTAGTGCGCCCAGATGAAGAGCGGCAGGCGGAACCAGGTCAGCCCCGGCGCACGCATTTTGTGGATGGTGACGATGAAGTTCAGGCCGGTGAGGATGGACGAGAAGCCCATCACAAAGGCTCCGGCGATGGTCAGCACCACGTTCGAGTTTGAGTAACTGGTGCTGAACGGGGTGTAGAAGGTCCAGCCCGTATCGACGCCGCCGAAGACCGCCGCGCACAGGGCGAAGATGCCGCCGCCCATGTACAGGTACCAACTGAGCAGATTCAGCTTGGGAAAGGCCAGGTCACGCGCACCGATCATCAGCGGGATGAGGAAGTTGCCTAGCACCGATGGGATGCCGGGGATCAGAAAGAAGAAGACCATGATCACCCCATGCAGGGTGAACATGCGGTTGTACATATCGGCGGACAGCAGGTCGCCCTGGGGCGTAACCAACTCCAGGCGCACGATTGAGGCCGCCAGGCCACCGAGCAGGAAGAAGACGTTGATGCTGATCAGGTAGAGGATCGCGATTCGCTTATGGTCAACGGTGAGCAGCCACGACTTGAGCCAGTCGCTGGCGGTCGTCGCGCTGTTCGTCGCATAATGACTGGGCAGAGCGGTTGTGCTCATGACTTAGTTCCCTGCGCTTCCTAAGGACTTGATGTACTCGATCAGCGCGGCCACCTCATCGGCCTTGAGTTGGCTTTTAAAGACCGGCATGATCATGGTGTAGCCCTTGACCACCTTGGCCGTAGAGTTCACAATCGACTCGTGGAGGTACGCATCATCAGCCTTGACGGTGCTGTCATCAGCAAGGGTGACGGTGCTATTGTACACGCTCTTCAGACTCGGGCCGAGTCCGGTGCCGTTATCCAGGTGACAGCCGACACAGCCGATACTGGTAAAGAGCGTCTTGCCCTTGGCGGCCAGATCCGCGTTGAAGGGGCCGCCCGTGCTTCCACCCGACGTGGCGGTTGGCGTAGGTGACGGCGTGGCTCCCCCACGGGTCGAGAGCGACTTAACATAGGCCAGCAACTGGTTCACCTGATCATTACTAAGCTGACCCTGGTAAGGCGGCATTACCGCCGCGTAGCCCTTGACCACCTTGGCTGTTGAGCGCAGGATCGACTCGCTGATGTAGTTCTCGTCGGCCTTCACCGTGGAGCCATCGGCGAGGAGTTGGTCGAAGCCGAAGACATTCTTCAGGCTTGGGCCAAGGCCGCCGCCCGCCATCACGTGGCAAGTGACGCAGCCCAGGCTGGTAAAGAGTTTCTCGCCCGCCAGGGCCATCGGGTCGCTTAGGCTTGAGGCCGTCGTTGGCTTGCTCGGGATGCCGTTCGTATTTACCAGTACCGTGCCAGCCTGAATAGTGCCATCGGGCATGATCACCTGGCCGGGGGTGCTGAGCCACGCCTGATAGTCGCTCATGCTCATCACGGTTACGGTGCCGCCCATCAGCGAATGCTCAGTGCCGCAGTACTCAGCGCAAAAAAGGTGGTACTGACCGACCAGGGTGGCCTCAAACCAGAGGGTTGTGTAGCGACCGGGCAGCACATCCTGTTTCACGCGGAAGGCCGGGACGTAGAAGCTATGAATGACATCCTGTGAGGTCATGATCAGACGCACCGGACGACCAATCGGCACGTGCAGTTCGTTATTCTCGCGCTTACCGTTGGAATGCTGGGTGTGCCACATCCACTGCTTACCGATTACATAAATGTCAATCGCCTGTGCGGGAGGCGTCCGCATCTGCACATACAGAAACGCGCCCCAGAAGAAGACGCCCATCGCCAGAATCAGCGGGATGATCGTCCAGGTCAGCTCCAGGCGCAGATCCGAGGCGGGCGGGTTCGTGCGGTCAACCTGCTGGCTGCGG
Source organism: uncultured Oscillochloris sp. (assembly GCA_903877945.1). GTDB lineage: Bacteria > Chloroflexota > Chloroflexia > Chloroflexales > Chloroflexaceae > Oscillochloris. The sequence continues at coordinate 2,965 of CAIRFY010000561.1, forward strand.
TGGTAGTGTACGACCAGATACAGGACGACGAAGGGCAGCACGCCGGCAAAGAGCAGGCTCAGGCACAGGAGTACGAGGTAGAGCAGATCGGTTGGGCCTGCGAAGGTGGATGCCTGATCTGGAAAGAGCGAAAATCCTTGCATACGCGATTCCTGGTGCGATTTTAGATTTTAGATTTTAGATTGTGGTCGTGCTGAAATCTGCAATCTAAAATCTGCAATCAAAAATCAAAAATCCGGCGACGCGGGCCTGAGCCACGAGTGAGCAGCACGATCAGTGCGATGATCCCGAACACGGTCAGGCCACCGGCGACGCGGGTGATCGTCATCACCAGGCCGGTGTAGCTGCCCGTCTTTGGATCATAGTGGTAGCAGAGCAACAATAACTGGTCGGTCATGCCGCCGATCTTGTTGCCGGACGCCTCGACCACGCCCAGGCGCAAGTCGCTGGCGTTAAACGTGACCCCGAAGAAGTAGCGTGATACCAGGCCAGTCGGTGTGAGTACCACGATCCCGGCGGCGTGAGCGTACTGGTCAATGCTTGCGTCGTACACATAGCGGAATCCAACCGCCCTGGCGAGTTGGTCAATCGCGTCTTGGGTGCCGGTGAGAAAGTGCATCCCGTCGGCCGCGTTGTCGCGACCATAGCGGGCCATCGCCGCCGCCTTGGCGTTCGCCGCCATCATCGAGGTTTCCAGCGGGTCAATGCTGACATTCACCACCTGGAAGTCTGTACCGGCGCTCAGGGTTACGTCCTTCAACGCATCGAGCATGCCCTGGCGCACCAACGAGCAGAGCATCGGGCACTCGTAGTAGCTCAGTTGCAGCACCACCGGCTGCTTGCCGAAGTAGTCGCCCAGAGCGACCTTGTGGCCCTGCTCATCTACAAAGGGCAGATCCAGGGGCACCTGCGAGTCGAGCCGCTGGTCATACGCGACATCGCGTAGCGGGTCGGGCGCGCTGCCCTGCGCGTGAACCCTGGCAGGGGCGACGAGCAGGGCGAGCAGCATGATCAGGCCACACCAGGCAAAGCCGCGACGAAGGTTCATGTTATTTTCCCGTCACGCCGCGCTCAACCACCAGTTGCATGGCCCGCTCAATCGGAATGTGCGCCGTGCCCGCCTGCTGATCAACCCAGCCGTAGCCCGCCAGCTTCTTGGTAGCGTCAGCGACGATCTGGTTGCCGTCAATGATCGGGTTCTGCTCAATGCGCGGCGACGGCGGAATCTGCACCTGCATCGCCGCCGTGGTTGGGAGGTTGCTGCTGGTGTCCGCCAGCGTGTTGCCGGTCGAGCGCAGCATGATACCCATCACAATAAAGGAGACCAGCAGCAGCACGCCCAGGCCCAGCGCCGCAAACACCAAGGGGCGAGTCTGGGTGTCCTTCAGCTCGTGGCCGACCGCAATGCTCTCCGGGTCTGCGCCTGGCTCGCTATGGCCGTGGCCAGTTGTACTCATACGTATAGTTCCTTTTTTTTCCTCACCCCCTGCCCCTCTCCCTGAGCGGGAGAGGGAGATCGGACTCCCACTCCCGCTCAGGGAGAGGGCTGGGGTGAGGGCCACTCCTACCGATGACACGTATAGCAGTTCGTCAGCCGCCCGTCGGTCGGGATCTTGTAATCAACCACCAGTTGCTGGCGCTCAGCCAGCGGCAGGGATTGCACATCATAATCCACGTTAAAGATCTGGTCACGTGGGCGAATGTTCTGGGCCGGGTCACGGTGGCAGCCGAGGCACCAGCCCATATAGAGCGGCTGGGCCTTCGCGGTGAGGGCCATCGTCTGGATCTGGCCGTGACAGGTGGTGCAGCCAACGCCCTTGGCCACGTGGATCGAGTGGTTAAAGTAGACGAAGGCGGGCAGGTCGTAGATCCGGTTCCAGATGATCGGCGTATTGTTCTGGTAGCTATCGCGCACTGGCTGGAGCAGCGGGCTGGTCGTCCAGACCTGCGAGTGGCAGGACATGCACGTCTCGGTGGCCGGGAACCCGGCGGTGGCGGCGCGCTCGACCGTGTTGTGGCAGTAGCGGCAGTCGATTTTGAGCTGGGAGACGTGGTGCGCGTGGCTGAAGGCGATGGGCTGCGCTTTGGCCACGCCCGCCTCGGTGTACCAGGGCGAGAGGTAAAGCCCGATCAGCGCCGCGATGATCCCGCCGAGCAGCAGCGGGATCGCGATCAGGCTGACTCGGAGGTAGGCGTTCGCAGTGCGTGAGAAGATCTGTGCAGACATGTACACCCTCTATGCAATTGCAGATTGCAGATTGGTGATTGGACATGGCGCGTTCAGGTGCGATCCAATCTGCCGTACTCTCTTAAAAGATTGCCTGTTTCTGCACGAGGTTTCCTACTGACCCGCCTTGACCTTGGTCTGATCATCCGGGGGCAGCGCCTTCACGTTGGCATTCTGGCTCAATTGGAGGGCCCGGATATAGGCGACCACAGCCCAGCGATCCTCGGCGGTGATCCGCGCCCCGTAGCCGTACATGCGGTTGATGCCGTTGGTCGCCACATCAAAGAAGTAGCCGACAGCCATCGTGCGCAGGCGGTCGGTGTGATACGAAGGCACCACCAGCGGGCCACGGTTGGCGATCACGCCCTGGCCATCGCCGGCCAGCCCGTGGCAGGGCGCGCAGTAGGCGTTGAAAACGATCTGCCCATGGGCCAGCAGGCTCGCGTTAAGCGTGATCTCCGGCGGCAGATCTGTCACCAGTTCGCCGTTCAGCTTGCCGGTGGCGAGGGCCGAGTCCGGCCTAAACGAACCGAGGGCCACCGTGTTTGGCACCGGTGCGCGCATCGCCCGCCCATCCTGGAAGAAGTCGCTCGGCTGGTTAGGCTTATACTTCGCCTGGTCGTACATGTCAATATGACACGCCGAGAGGATCAGCAGCAGCGGTAGCCACAGCAGGCGGGTCAGCACTCGGTTGGGAATAGCGTTCGTCATAGGGTACTCGCTTCTAAATCCGACGTTGAACCCTCACCCCCTGCCCCTCTCCCTCACGGGGAGAGGGGAGATTTCCCAGCAGGACGCCTTCGACTCCCCCTCTCCCGCCCAGGGAGAGGGGGCGGGGGGGTGAGGGCGATCACCCGCCAAGCTTCGCGTTCGGGTTGCGCAGGCGGGCCAGGTAGCTCACCCGTGGCCTTGTGTTCAACTCCGCATCCAGCAGCGCGTAGTTGTGTGGCTCCTGCTTGAGTAGGGCCACCTTGCTCTGCGGGTTGTTCCTGTCGCCGAAGGTGATCGCCTGGGTTGGGCAGACCTGCTGACAGGCGGTGAGGATCTCGCCGTCGGCGATCTCGCGGTTGCCCTCAACCTGAGCCTTGATCCGGGTCAGGCTGATGCGCTGAATGCAGAAGGTACACTTTTCCATCACCCCTCGGTTGCGCACCGTTACATCGGGGTTGCGCATCAGCGTGAGGCTGCCGCTGGTGATGTCGCTGTACTGCAAAAAGTTGAAGCGCCGCACCTTGTAGGGGCAGTTGTTCGAGCAGTACTTAGTGCCAACGCAGCGGTTGTAGACCATGTTATTGATGCCCTCGACATCGTGAACCGTGGCTACCACTGGGCAGACCAGCTCGCAGGGAGCCTGCTCACACTGGTGGCAGGTCATGGGCATGACGTAGGTGTCAGGATTATCGTAGTTCGTCCCGGCGAAATAGCGGTCGATCCTGATCCAGTGCATCTCGCGCCCGCGTGCGACCTCGTCCTTGCCCACTACCGGGATATTATTCTCGGCCTGGCAGGCCACGGTACAGGCGTTACAACTGGTGCAGGCGCTCAGGTCAATGCTCATGGCCCACTGGTGGCCGGTCGAGTAGTCAAACTGAATGCTGCCGGGCAGTGAGGACTGCGGTGCCGCCGCTGTGGCCCCGAACTCCTCACGCCTAACCTCGTTGGCGATAGACTCCGGATCCTGCGTAAACTTCGCAAACTCGCCGACGCGCACAATATCGCGGCCCTCAAGCGTCCAGTGGTTCTGCGTACTCGCCAGGATGTACGCCTTTTCATCGAGCTTGCGGGCGGTGACGGGGCCAAACCAGGCCGCGTCACTGGTGCGCAGCGTGTAGACATTGAACCCAGGGCCGACGGCGATGCGCCCGCCCGCGCTGCGGCCATAGCCCAGATTCAGCGTGATCGTGTCATCGGCGTGGCCGGGGACGATCCAGATCGGCAGATTCAGCGTGCGCTCGCCGACCTTCAGCTCGATCAGTGTGCCGTTGGCGCCGGTCAGCTTCTCCAGAGCGTACTGACGATCACCGTCATCGGAGGCGCTGAGCAGGGCCGTATGGAATCTGCCGTCGGCGTCCAGGCTCAGCAGTTTGACCGCCGTTTTCACGCTGACCAGGGCCGCGTTATCCCAGGTGAGCTTAGTGATCGGGCTGGGCAACTCCTGGAGCCAGCCGTTGTTGGCGTAGCGCCCGTCGTGGATGGTGGGCGAGGCGCGGAAGATCAGCTCGTAACCAGCGGGAACAGCGGGGGCAGCGAGACTCAGACCACTGACGAGGTTGACGCTGCGGGCGGGCAGGGCGCTCTCCTTCACCACGCCGCTGTTCAGGCTGGTCTTCAAGAAGGTGGCAAACCCGGCATCATCCAGGCTACGGCGCTGCTTCCATGCGGCGGCGATCACCTCGTAGTCGCTTGAAACCGTCTGGCCGAGCAGGTTCGCCAACAGCTCGTAGGGGCTGCGCCCGCCGTAGAGCGGCAGGATGAGCGGCTGGATAATCGTCGTCGTGCCGTCGAAGGCGCGCACATCGCCCCAGGACTCCAGGGCGTGGGCCATGGGAATATGCCAGTCGGCCAGGCTCGCAGTCTCATCGAGGTAGGGGCTGAGGACCGCCTTAAATGGAGCCTTGGCCATCGCCGCGCCAAAGTTCAGGTCAGCGGGGGCGGTGAAGACCGGGTTGGCGTCAATCACCAGCAGCGTATCGACCTTGCCCGCATTCAGATCCGCCGCCAGATCGCGCAGGGCGGCGGTCTGGTCGCCGGGGCGTGCGGCCACCGGGTCGCTGAACTCCACCGTGGTGCCGACCGCGCCGAGTCGCGTGGTGATCACGTGGGCCAGGGCGTGGACGACCGGCGGCTGGCTTTCGCCGACCACCACCAGAGCCGTGCGACCGGCGGCGCGCAGTTCATCGGCAATAGCCGTAACGAAGGTTTTGGCCGCCTCGGGAAGATCGGCGGGGGCAGCGATACCGGGGACACCCAGGGCAGCGGCGAGAGCAAAAGCGACCGAGGCCACCTGGCTGGCCTTCACTGGCAGGCGATGGTCGGCGATCATGCCGGTGGTAGAGAGAATCGGCTCAATCGCGTAGATCCGGCTCATCTCGGCCTGACCCTTGCGGACACGGCGGCGGCCCATCGCATCACGGGCATAGCGCACGCGGCCCGGCCCCTCGCTGAGAAAGTCTGCGTCCAGGGCGACCACCAGACTGGCCTGGTCAAACCGATAGCGCGGCTCCAGATACTCGCCGAAGGCCAGTTTCGTCCCCGCGTAGGTATTCGAGCGGCCCACCGGATCGTACTGCACCCACCTCGCACCACTGTAGGTGGTCAGCATCTCGGCCATCTGGGCGGCGAACGTGGGCGATGTCACCGTTCCGGTGAGGATACGCAAGCCCGCGCCGTTGCTGCTGCGCTGGGATTGCATCACCTGGCCGAGAGCGGCCAGAAAACTCTCCCAAGTGCTAATCAGCCCCTGCTGGAGCACCGTCTCGGGGCGATCCGGGTCGTACAGACTCAAGATCTCCGCCTGAGCGTAAACATCGGTGGCGCCGAGGCTGGCCGGGTGCAGCGGGTTGCCCTCAACCTTTGTCGGTCGCCCGTCATAATTACGCACCGCCACCCCCAGGCCAAAGCCGTCGAGGGCCAGGGCGCTGGCATAGTAGAGCGGGATGCCGGGCGTCTGCTCTTTGGGAGTGTGGGTGAAGGGCGCGACCTGCTCCTGCGGCTGGCGCATCGCCGTCGTGCAACCGGAGAGACCGGCCAGGGCCAGGGATGCGCCCATCAGCTTGAGGAAGGTACGGCGTGATAGCGCGTCGTTCAGCTCAGCGGCACCCTGCGGGAACTCGCGCTCAAGGTATGCGCGAAACACGGGCGTGTCGGCGAGATCATCGAGCGACCGCCAGAACTGCGTGCCACGGGCATGCGTGAGACGGTCGCGTACAGCGTCGATCTCGGAGGCATCTGCGTGAAGCGGAAGATCACTCATAGGCAGTAGCCAGACTAGACCGGGCCAGACGAGGTGGCCAGGCGCTTGTTGTGTGAATTCAGACACGAGCGATGGCGAATATTATAGCAGTTTTGGGGGATTTCTGGATGTTGCGTCATGACTAATGTAGGATTGTTGCAAAATCACCCTCCGACCCTCACCCCCTGCCCCAGGGCATGTGCAAAGTCGTGTGGTCGCCGGGCAGCCCTCACCCCCC
>CAIRFY010000562.1 GCA_903877945.1 uncultured Oscillochloris sp.
CCTCACCGCGTCACCCCTCACCGCGTCACCCCCTCACCGCGTCACCCCCTCACCGCGTCACCCCCTCACCGCCTCACCGCCTCACCCCCTCACCGCGTCACCGTGTCATCTAATACTGGATCAGCGAGAAGATGGGGGTGGGAGCGAGCTTCTCGCGGCCATTGAGAAAGGCCAGTTCGATCACAAAGGCCAGCTCAACCACCGTGCCGCCAGCCTGCTCGATCAACTGCTTGGCCGCCACGATAGTGCCACCCGTAGCCAGCAGGTCGTCAATAACCAGCACCTGCGCCCCAGGTTCAAAGGCATCGCGGTGGATCTCCAGCTTGTTCGTGCCGTACTCCAGGGCATACTCGACCTGGTAGGTATCGGCTGGGAGCTTGCCCGGTTTGCGCACGGGCACCAGCCCCACGCCGAGATTGAGGGCGAGCGGCGCGCCAAAGATGAACCCGCGTGACTCAATGCCCGCCACCGCAGTGATTCCACGGTCGCGATAACGATCCGTCAGGAGGGTAATCACCTGCTGGAAGGCTGGCCCATTGCCGATCAGCGTTGTAATATCCTTAAAATTGATGCCGGGGAGCGGAAAGTCAGGGATGTTGCGAACCAGGTCGGCAAGCTCACGACTCGACATAGAACCTCCAGAGCTGTCATGCGATCTCTGCGGCTATTATACCGCCTCTTCTCTCCAGGTTTGCGCCGCTCCCCTAACGTCCTTATAATGGGGTGAAAGGGTAAAAAGGTGGTTATCACAATGCCAATATATCAAGTGGCGACAGCGCAGCCGCCCGATCTCATCGCAGTGCTGCGCGAGATATGGCCCAGTATCTCTGAGGTACTCGCTCATTTCGATGTCGATGGAACCTCTGAGGTGCGCGTTGGACAACTGCGCCACATCGCAGCGCTCTGGTACGAGCAAGGTGGCGCGGCAGAGGTACTCGCAGAGCTTGGCATTACGCTGGCATCCCGGCTACGGATGTCCCAGGGTCTGGTGGTCAGCGAACTACTGCTCTCATACGGAGCCGCCCAGGAAGAGCAGCGCACCCGCGAGTGGGAGGCCCGCCTGCTCGCCCGCGCCTCTGAACTTGACGGCCTTCACCGCATTATTTCTGCCGCCAACTCGACCCTCGACCTTGATACGTCGCTTCAAACGGTGGTCGAGACGGTTGCCCAGGTGGTGGGCGTGCAGGCGTGTTCGGTCTACCTCTACGACAAGCACCGCGACGAACTGGTGCTGCGCGCGGTGCGCGGGCTGAACGACGCCGCTGTCGGCCAGGTGGTGACGAAGCTTGGCACCGGGGTGACGGGCTGGGCCGCCCAACTCGGCCATCCCGTGTCAGTGCGCGATGTCTGGCAGGAGACGCGCTTTAACATCGAGCCGCAGCTTGGTGAGGAGCCCTTCCGCTCTATCCTGGCCGTGCCGATTGTCCTCTTTAGCGCCGAGCGCTTCCAGTTTAGCGCCGACAAGCTCCAGGGCGTGATCAGCGTGCAGACCGTTGGCCCGCGTGACTTCTCGCAGGAGGAGATTAGCTTTGTTGAGGTGGCTGCCGGTGAGTTGGCTTTTTTCATCGCCAACGCCCAGCTCTACCAGCAAACTGACGAGCGCCTGCACCAGAAACTGCGTGAACTGACCACGCTCCAGCAGGTGAGCAAGAGTATCGCGGAGCAGATCGGCCTGCGCGATGTCCTCAACCTGATCACCGAGAAGGCCGTGGAGCTGGCCCAGGCCGACCGGGCCGCGATCTTCCAGATGAGCGAGGATGGTGTCCTCCATCTGGTAGCCAGCCACGGCGGCGAGGGCGATGGCGTGCGGACATTTATTATTCAGACCGTGCGCGACAGCCGACCTCTCGCGGTGATGAACGCCTACCAGGACGCACGTTTCCCTGACTTGGCCCAGGTGGCTGCCCGCGAGAACTTCCACTCGCTCTTCTGCATGCCCCTGCGTGCCCGTGAGCGCACCATTGGCGGGATTTGCCTGTATAAGTTTGAGCCACACCTGTTCGACTACGAGCAAGTGCGTTTGCTCAGCACCTTCGCCGACGAAGCCGCTATCGCAATTGAGAACGCCCGCCTCTACGACGAGAGCCAGCGTGCCCTGATGATCAAGTCGGCCCTGCTCCAAGAGATGCACCACCGCGTGCGCAATAACCTCCAGACGATCTCGGCCCTCCTGGCCATGCAGGTGCGCCGTGTCGATCCGAACAGTCAGGGAGCCAAGGCTCTACGCGAGAGCGCCGCACGCATCCAGTCAATTGCCGCAATCCACAACCTGCTCTCCCGCGAGGATGTCGGCGTTACCACCGTCAGCGCCGTGACCCGCCAGGTGGTCGAGAGCGCTCAGGTCACTCTGGTGACCAACGATAACCCGGTGCGGTTCGTGATCACTGGTGAGCCGGTGCGGATTGGCTCACGCGATGCGACGGTGCTTGCGCTGGTGATCAACGAGTTGATCAGCAACGCCCTCACCCACGGCATGGCTGCCGAGGGCGGGAGCGTGGAGATCATCTCTTGCCTCGTCGATGGGATCATCACCGTCGATGTCCGCGACGATGGGCCGATTCACCCGCCGCCGCCCACCAGCCACAGCAGCGGCCTGGGCCTCCAGATCATCGAGACATTGGTCAACGAAGATCTCGGCGGTAGCTTTCAGCTTCTGCGCGAGGAGAACGGCCAGTGGGTGTGCGCTCGCGTGCGCTTTCCCCAGCACATGGTCAATGAAGAGTAGGGGCGAAGCATGTGGGTGCATTGCCCTCGCCATGGCGGGGTGTCCGGGAATTGGTCATTATTTCGCAACCGCAAAAGTTAAAGGATCACTACCTATTGTAGGCGCAAATCCATTATATAATAGATACATTCTAGGAATGTGGCTAAACTAGACATTCGTCGGCGGGCGCTATCGCGGCGCCTGTTTTCTCGTCATCGTTGCAAAGAACACAGGAAGTGCTATGGCAGCAGTTGTTCTCAATGGGCGGGCGTTGGCCCGTGAGTTGCGTGAAGATCTGAGCTTACGAGTGGCGGCCTATGTGGCTCAGCATAACCACACACCGACGCTCGGGGTGATCCACGTCTACGGCGACAAGTCGGCTGAGCGCTACGTACGCAACTTGCAGGTATCCTGCAACCGTGTGGGTATGAACTTTAAGTACTATCTGCTGCACCATACGGCCACGCAGCGCGAACTTGAGAATGCCATCCACACATTTAGCTCCGATGTCAACGTTGACGGTGTCCTCATCCAGATGCCCCTCCCGGCCAAGTACGATAGCGCGGCGGCGGTCTCGCGACTCGATCACCGCAAGGATATTGATGGCGTCCACCCGATCAACGTCGGTCTGCTGAACCAGGGCAAGCCGAGCCTGGTGCCGAACACGCCGGCCGGAGGCATGCTGATCCTTCAACGCTACGGGATCGAGGTTGCCGGACGCGATGTGGCGATGATCGGACGCAGCGCGATTGTGGGTGGCCCGATGTCAACGATGTTGCTCAACGCGGAGGCCACGGTCGAGATCTGCCACCGTGCCACGCGCAATCTGGCCGATAAGGTACGCCGCGCCGATATTGTGGTGACGGCGGCTGGTAAGGTTGATCTGGTGACGGGCGATATGCTCAAGCCCGGTGCAACGGTGATCGACTTCGGCATTAACGTTCGCCCTGACGGGACAATGTGCGGCGATGTCAATTACGCCAGCGCCTTCGAGGTGGCCGGCGCAATCACCCCGGTGCCCGGCGGCACTGGCCCGGTCACGACGATGGTGCTGCTCGATAACGTGCTCAAGGCGGCGATTGCGACCCATACGGACACCCCTGATGATGTGTAGGTGTTCGTAGGTCTGATCCGTGGGCTATGGCGGCAAAGTCACCATAGCCCACGATAGTAATCCCTACCATGTAACATTATGCGCGTGTATCAGCAGCGTTCTCACCTGCGTAGTGTCGCTATTATCGGGTTGCTGCTGCTCTGTAGTGTTCGTATCATAACCGTGATTGCGGGTGCTGCTACGGTGCTGCCCCTCGGCGGCGACGCCCGATCATACATCGCGGCTTCACAAGCGATTATCCACGGGCTACCCCCGATAGGGACGAACGGCGCTCCGTTTCTGCCTGAGGCAGGTTCCGATATTCCTGTTTATCTCTACCCCGTTCCTTGCCCTGGCGATCACCCCGCTGGCAGTGCTACCCTATCCGCTGTCGCTCTACCTCTGGCTTATCCTCGTCGCCGCAACAACCGCGTTGTTGATCCCGCTGCTGCGGCATCTGGTGGGTTGGGGTGCTGCTACTTGTGGAGTCGTCTTCTTCCTGCCCACCTGGGAGTCGCTCTGGCTAGGTCAGATTAATGCGATGATCGCGGTTGCCCTCACACTTGCGCTGATCTCACTCAGCCAACGTAAAGATGGCGTGATTGGACTCACCCTCGCTCTTGGCACACTCCTTAAAGTGACTCCCGCGCTGAGCATCCTTGTCCTCGTTATCCACCAACGCTGGCGCAGCGTGGGCGTCGCCGCTATCACGGCGCTGGGAGTTATCGCACTGTCGCTCCCAGTTGTCGCGCTTGATGTGTGGTATCGCGGATCACTCTATGCGCTGACAAATACCTGGACATCCCCGTTGCTCCTTTCCTGGACGGCCATATTGCGCAGCCAGGCCGGTATGATCAGCAGCGTTGGCCCCGCAGTTCTCAGCATGCTTATGCTGGCAGTGACCGCCAAGCGTAGCATGGATACACGCCTACACCTGAGCCTCGCCGCAACCTATTTGCTCCCACTGTTGATCTCTGGGATTATCTGGCACTACTCTGCAATACTGGCGCTACCTGCGCTGGGTGTTTTGTGGCGACATAGCCACAGAGGCCGCATGATCGCCCTGATCGCATGGGCCTCGATCTCGCTGATCGGCGGTTTTTTCCAGCCGATCATGCTCACGCTCTGCTGGTGGGTGTGTTGCTGGCCCGGTTTGCTTGAGCCCCCGACTGCGTTGGCCCTGACTCAGAAGTAGCGATACTTCTGCTATACTCTGCGCCATACAAAGCCCGATCTCGCGCATCGCAAGGGGCGGGTTCTGTGATCACACACGTATCTTTATCAAGGACAAGGTTTCAGCGTGACAGTTGGTAGCGCGAACTTCCTGCCTGCGGTGATACTCATGACCGACTGGAAGGCGGTGCTCCATTTACTGCACACTGTCACGCTGTTCTGAACCATGCCAAGCGAGGAGCACGAGATGACATCGGACATTCTTCGTCGGAACAACATCAAAATATTCGGCACGGGCACGCAACCCATGATGTTCGCACACGGTTTTGGGTGCGACCAGAGGTTCTGGCGTTTTGTGGCCCCGGCCTTTGAGGACGAATACCGGATTATCCTCTTTGACCACGTGGGTTCTGGGATGTCAGATCGCCAGGAATACGACCCGGAGCGCTATAGAAGCCTGACTGGCTACGCCCAAGACGTAATTGACATCTGCAAGGCATTGGAATTGACGGATGTTATCTTCGTTGGGCATTCTGTGAGCAGCATGATTGGCATCTTGGCGTCTATCCAGGAACCTGGAATTTTTAGCCGACTCGTCTTCATCGGTGCCTCGCCGAGCTATCTGAATGATCCGCCCGACTACATTGGCGGTTTTGAGCGGGAAGATATTAATGGATTGCTCGACATGATGGAAAAAAACTACATCGGTTGGGCAGGCTATCTTGCTCCGGTCGCGATGAAAAATGCAGATCGGCCTGAACTGGCGCTCGAACTTGAGACCAGCTTCACCTCGACAAACCACGCGATTATGTGCCAGTTTGCGGCGGCCACGTTCTGGTCTGATTTCCGGGACGATCTATCAAAGGCGAGTACACCGTCGCTGATCATGCAACCGTCTGAAGATGCGTTTGTGCCATTCCACGTGGCCGAGTATCTTCACCGCCAACTGACGAATAGCACGCTGACGTGGATGAAGGCCACCGGGCATTTTCCGCATCTGAGTTTTCCCGATGAGACGATTAAGATGATAAAGGCGTACCTGCCCGCTGTCCATCGCACGTGAGTGTATGGAACCGATAGATGGTCTTTTAGATACAGCCCCCTGCGGGTTCCTATCGACAACTTCGGGAATCATCCTGGTCGCCAACACCACGCTGCTTGAACTGCTCGGCCATGAGCCGAGCAGTTTGCACGGACGACATATTGAGGCGATACTGCCGATGATCAGCCGCCTGTTGTATCATACACATCTTGTCCCGCTCTTGGTGATGCAAGGCAGGGTGCAGGAGGCCGTTCTCTCACTCCAATTACGGCGTGGAAATCATATACCGGTACTCGTCAACGCGGTGCGGCGCGAGCGCGGGGGGCAGATGGTCGATGATTGGGTGTTCATGCCCATGCACCTGCGGACACAGTACGAAGACGAGATCCTGCGTGCCAAGAAGGCTGCTGATGAGGCGACTCGGCTCCAGGTTCAGGCGAATGCAGCGCTGAAAGAAGCCCGGGCGGCACTGGAGTCCAAGCAGGCCGAACTCGTGGAGGCAAACGCCCGACTTGAAGCGCTCGCCACTTTGGACGGGTTGACCGGATTGAAGAACCGTCGCATCTTTCAAGAGCAGCTTGTTTTTCAGATCGCGCTTGCCAAACGGACAGCATCCCCGCTCTCGGTACTCCTCATTGATGTCGATCATTTCAAACGCATTAACGATACGTTTGGACACTTGACGGGGGATAGGTATTTACAGGCGATGGCTACGATTTTACAGCAACACTCACGCGATGTCGATATTGTGGCCCGCTACGGCGGTGAGGAGTTTGTCATTGTTTTGCTGAATACGAACCAGATCGACGCCATGAGTGTAGCTGAGAAACTTCGCGGGACGGTAGAGACGGAATCTTGGCCGATGACTGCGATCACCATCAGCATCGGCGTATCCACGTTGTCGCAGGACGTACACGACGAAACACGTCTCCTCTCTTCCGCAGATCAGGCGCTCTATAGGTCGAAGGAGCGCGGGCGAAACTGCGTGACGCATGCCTGTGATTTGAAACGTGACCCGCTTCGATGAACGATGTCACCCACGGGCTGCGCGAGTGCGGGCTTACCCTCGCCTACCATACCATCGTGACGCTGCGCGACAAGCTGCGTTGCCTGATGAACCCGACCACCCTCGGCGTGCGTGCGGTGGTGACTCGCGGTGGGCGGCTGCTGATGGTGCGTCACCGCAGCGGCGTACACCCCTGGAGTCTGCCCGGCGGCGGCGTGAACCGTGGCGAGGATTTTTCGGCGGCGGCGCTGCGCGAGGTGCATGAAGAAGGTGGCTGTGCCGCGCAGATCGAGCGTCTGCTCGGCATCTACGATCAGCACGATGGTGGGTTCGACAATTATGTCGCCGTCTTTGTCTGCGCTGCAACCGAGGATGTCCGCCCGCCGGTGGGCGACCTGGAGATTGTGGACGCACGCTTCTTTCTGCCGCAAGACATCCCCGCCACGACCGATGCCGGTTCCCTGCGCCGGATCGCCGAGTTCCGCCGTGGCCTCGTCGGCCTCTCTCAGCCTTGGTAGGAGATCACAATGCCCTACACGCCGATTGTCGCTACCCTGGGCTACGTCCTCTCGCCCGACGGGCGCTCGGTGCTGATGGTTCACCGCAACGCCCGCCCCGGCGATCAGCACCTGGGCAAGTATAACGGCCTGGGCGGCAAGGTCGAACCCACCGAAGACGTGGTGAGCGGGATGCGCCGCGAGTTGCGCGAGGAGGCCGCCATCGAGGCCAGCGCCCTCACGCTACGCGGCACGGTCAGTTGGCCCGGCTTCGGCGCGCATGGCGAGGACTGGCTCGGCTTCCTGTTTGTGATCGCGGCCTTCTCCGGTGAACCGCCCGCCGCCAACAGCGAGGGCGATCTGGAGTGGGTGCCCATCGAGCGCATGCTCGACCTACCGCTCTGGCCGGGCGACCACCACTTCCTCCCGCTGGTCTTCAGCGCCGACCCGCGCCAGTTTCATGGGGTGATGCCCTACCAGGACGGGCAGCCGCTTAGCTGGAGCTACAGCCTGATCTGAACAAACGCACTACTGCAAAAGGTACGTGGTCTTCGTTTTCTTTGCGTCTTCGCGTCTTTGCGTCACATCGTCATCATACGTTCGACGCAAAGGCGCAAAGACGCAAAGTCTCTCATCTCACTCTACGTGACAGTGTTCCTTATTGTGGTAGTACGAACAAACCCTACTCATCATCGCTGGGCAGCGTCCGCCCAAGCAAGGCCGCCACACTCTCAGCCGTAAGCTGAAGACCGATCCGGCCCTCGGCGATGATCCGCTCCATCACCGTCGGGTCGCGCTGCTCCTGGGGTAGAGCGATCACAAAGTGGTTCAGAACCTCGCTGCGCTGATCAACCACGTCGTCCCAGGTGGCGTCGGGTACGCGGCGGCGCAGGTCGGCCAGGTGCAACTCGGCGAACTCCAGCAACTTCTCGGCGGTGTCATCGGTGAGTTGGGCGGCAGCACCGGCCAGGTAGTACGTGGGTGCCTCGGCACCAGGCGCGGTGTCAGCCGAGATCAGGTGGCCGACGACGACCTCGCCGGGGGCGAGCCGCTTGGATGCGCCGTGATCGGCGACCTCGTACATGGCATCGCCGAGCAGGTCGCGCAGACTTAGCCCCTTGCCCTTGCGCACCTCGGCCACCACATAGGGCCGCAAGCGCACCCGCCGCCACTGAGACAGCAACCGGCGCTCGAAGGGGTCCACATCGAAGCCGCCGATCTCCACCGCGTCGTCGAGCTGATCGACCAGGGTGCGCCCGTCGGCCTGACGAAAGTCAAAGGCGAACCATGTCAGGAAACGCTCAGAGCCGCGATCTTCGACCGTGCTGAGTTTCTCCATCTGCTCCACGCCATACTCATACTTCCCCTGCCAGAAGCGGTCGAAGGCGGGCGGGAACTGATCAGGCACACTCTGGGCCGCCTCAATGATCTTCGGCAGCAGGGTGTCCTGGGCCTGGCGTAGGCGCAACTGCTCACTGCGGGCCGCTTCCTCTGCGAGCAGGTGACAATCTTTATACTTGCGACCGCTCCCGCAGTGGCAGGGAGCGTTGCGACCAAGTTTCTTGGCGGTGGGCTTCACCATAGGTTCTGTTTTCATATATTTTATATTGGGGACGGCGAGAAGGCGAGGAAGCGAGGAGGCGAGGAGGCGATGCTATCGCC
>CAIRFY010000563.1 GCA_903877945.1 uncultured Oscillochloris sp.
CATCGCTGAACTGTCACGCTGGATTGAACCATCCCTTAATCCAGGATATCGAGAATTCGTTGCACCAGCGCGGTGTCGCTGGGGTCGAGGCCGTAGAGCAGCGGGCCGGGGTGGCGCTCGCCCTGCCAGATCTTCTGCACCGGGCGGCGCACGTGCCAGCCCTTACGCTCCAGATCCTCCAGAGCAGTCTCCACATCGGCGCGCTCTGACTCGTCGCCCCGGGCCACGGCGGCGATTGCCTGGAGCAGCGGCTCGAACTGTTGCACGGCGGTATCGGCCTGGGCCTCGCCAGCGTCGCTGATCACCCCGGACGCCGTCAGTCGCTCGTAGATCAGGTGCTGCTCGGCGTCTGGCAGAGCGTCGAGAGCCACCTGGAGCGCCGCGCCGTCGCCGCGCTCCAGGGCACCGCGCACGGCGGGCGGCAGACTACGCAGGAAAGCCGGGTCGAGTACGCTGGCCACATCATTGGCGGCGGCGCGGTGGCGCTCGGCAAACTCGGTCAGGCCGATGTCGGCAAAGATTGTGGCAGCCTGCTCCAGGTAGGGCCGCGCCAAGTCGGCCCGACCCTTGCGGCGCAACGCCCAGCCGTAGTTGCCAGTCTGCGCCGCCGCATTGTAGAAGTCGCCAGCGGCCCAGTAGAGTTTCACTGCCTGGTTGAGCAGGTCGGTGGCCTCGGGCAGACGGTTCTTGTCGATAAGGGTGCGCCCGCGTGCCACGAGGGCGTCGGCCTGGGCTTTGGGGTTGGTTGGGTTGTTCTTAGCCAAGGCTCGTATCTACTTCGTATTGTGGCAATAGACAAGGTTTCAGGTGCCAGGTTTCAGCGTGACAGTTGGTAGCGCGAGCTTCCAGCCTGCGGTGGTACTTTGACCGCCTGGAAGGCGGTACTACATTCACTGCACACTGTAAAGCTGTTCTGAACCATGTCTAAGAGTGCGAGAATGCGAATCATCGCGTCCTCGTGTTCTCCGTGATGCCTATGAGCGATGCGCCGCCGTCCCAGTCAACATTGCCAGATAGACTGGCCCCGCCCGCGCTGGTGCAGCTTGTGGAGAGTCTGCTTTTTGTGGCAGGGGAACCCGTGACCCTGGTTCAGCTTGCCAAGGCGCTGGAGTTACCCGTTGGTGCGGTTGGCGCTGCCGTGGATGCGCTAGAGGCCGAGTGTCAGGGCCGGGGGGTACGTGTGCAGCGCGACGGCGAGCAGATGCAACTGGTGAGCGCCCCCGCCAGCGCCCGCGCCGTAGCCCGCTTCCTCGGCGTCCAGGCCAGCGGTCGGCTCTCGCCCGCCGCCCTGGAGGTGCTGGCGATTATTGCGTACCGTCAGCCGCTCACCCGCGCACAGGTTGACGCTATTCGGGGGGTGGACAGCAGCGGTACACTGCGCGTCCTTCTGACCCGCGATCTCGTGAGTGAGGCAGGGCGGCGAGAGACGGTGGGCCGTCCCATCCTCTACGCTACCACGTCGATCTTCCTTCAGCAGTTTGGCCTCACCAGCCTCACAGAGCTGCCGCCAATGGAGATTCCGCATAATGGCGAGTAAGGGTATGTAGGGATTCCCCGTGTTCTGTTGCTTGAAAACTTGGGCCGGATCGAGTATGATCAGCACCATGTAACCGAGTATCAGCCGTCCCTTCTTTGCGTGACTATAACGACGGGCGTTGAAGAAACGTGAACTTCCCATTCACGGCATGGGTTTGTGTGCCCGTCCCCGGCGCGTGCGCGGCACGCCCTGGCCGAATCGCCCCGCGCACGAGCAGCGGGGGCGCGGATGGATTATTGGTTATAGAGATGAGGGCGAAAGCCGCTCAAGCGGGGCGCTTCTCCCCCAGGGCAATTGCACCTGGCGTTCTGCGCCTAAAGGTAGGCATCCGTGAACTTAACCCAGATCTGGCAGGCTGCCCTCGGCGCCGTCCAGCTTCAGACATCGCGCCAGGACTTTGACACGTGGTTGCGCAGCACGGCGCTGCTTGCGCTTGATGGTGGGGTTGCCACTGTTGGGACAACCTCGACCTTCCATAAAGAGGGGCTTGAGAATCGCTTTATGGCACCCGTGCGGCGCTCGCTCGGCGATGTGGTCGGCTACCCAGTGCAGGTGCAGGTGGTGATCGCCAATAACCAGAGCATCCGGGCGGAGCCATTCAACCCGGCCATACCTGGCGATGAGCCTGGCTCCGGTGAGCGGGCAGTGCAGCTTGACCTATCGAGTGCGATGCGTACGGGGATGCTGAACCCGAAGTACACCTTCTCGCGCTTTATTGTCGGGTCGAGCAACCGGCTGGCCCACGCGGCCTGCCTTGCGGTGGCCGATAATCCCGGCCAGCACTACAACCCGCTCTTCCTGTACGGCGGGGTGGGGCTGGGTAAAACCCACCTGCTCCACGCGATTGGGAACCACGTTCTCGACCGTGACCCCGAGATCAATGTGCTGTATGTCTCCAGCGAGAAGTTTACCAATGATATGATCAACGCCATCCGCCGACAGCAGACGGAAGAGTTCCGTATGCGCTACCGGAATATCGATGTGCTGCTGATCGACGATATTCAGTTTATCGCGGGCAAGGAAGGCACCCAGGAGGAATTTTTTCATACCTTTAACACGCTGCACTCGGCGGCCAAGCATATTGTGATTAGCTCGGATAAGCCGCCCAAGGCCATTTTGACCCTTGAAGAGCGGCTGCGCTCGCGCTTCGAGTGGGGTCTGATCGCCGATATTCAGCCGCCTGACCTTGAGACGCGCACGGCCATCCTACGGGCCAAGGCCGACCAGATGAACGTCGGGGTGCCTGATGTGGTGATCGATTTCCTGGCCCATAAGGTGCAGAGTAATATCCGCGAGCTTGAGGGCAGCCTGAACCGGGTGGCCGCCTTCGCCGAACTGCATGGAGTGCCGATCAGTGTGGAGGTGGCCACCAGCGCGCTCGCTGACCTGCTCGGTAATGTGCGTCGCCGCCGGATTACCCCTGACCAGATCATTATTGCGGTCAGCGAGCACTTCGGCGTTGATCTGCGCGTGATGCAGGGTCGCGGTCGCTCGCGCAATATTGTGGTGCCGCGCCAGGTGGCGATGTACCTGCTGCGCGAGGAGACGGAGTGTTCCCTGGTCGATATTGGCAAACTCCTCGGCGGGCGCGACCACACCACCGTGATGTATGGCTGCGATAAGATCGCCGAGGAGATTAACGCTGATAACCGACTGCGCAACGAGGTACTCTCGATCCGTGAGCGGCTCTATTCTCAGGCAGCGTAGGGGTGCGCTGTATCCCCAAATGACGGAGGGGCCGCTCGCGAGCCGCCCCTCCGTCGTTGTGTTGTGTTATGTGCGCGCAAGTCGTCACACCTTTACTAAAAATTCACAGCCATCTTACTATTCTTTGACATAAACCGCGTACAATACGGATACTGTCCTGTGACTGTCTGTGTTTTCTATCCCCCCTCAGAGAGGAGGCATCTGCATGGGCTATGATGATACCCATCGCCGGTCAATCGAGGATCCTGCCGGCTATTGGGGCGAACTCGCCGAAGAGCTACACTGGTATAAGCGTTGGGATACCGTTCTCGACGACTCGAAGGCACCATTCTACCGCTGGTTTGTCGGCGGCGAGACGAATATTTGTTACAACGCGGTTGATCGCCACGCCCTCGGGCCACGCCGTGGCCAGGCCGCCATCATTTGGGAGAGCGCCGAGACGGGGCAGTCGCGCACGCTTACCTATTTTGAACTCTACCGCGAGGTGAATCGCCTCGCTGGTGTGCTGAAGAACCTTGGCGTCCAGAAGGGCGACCGGGTGATCATTTACATGCCGATGGTGCCAGAGGCGATCATCGGTATGCTCGCCTGCGTTCGCCTTGGCGCGATCCACTCGGTGGTCTTCGGCGGCTTCAGCATCACCTCGCTGGCCTCGCGTATTGATGATGCCGAGCCGGTACTCATCCTCACTGCCGACGCCAGCATGCGCAAGGGGCTGCCCGTCCCGCTCAAGGACATTATCGACAAATCCCTTGATGCCGCCGAGGGCAAGAGCGTGCGCAATGTGCTCGTCCTCAACCGCGATCTGGTGGCGTGTGACATGCAAGAGGGCCGCGACCTCGACTGGGCCGAGCAGTTGGCGAAGCACGGCGAGAAGTATGTTGAGCCAGCCCGCGTCGCCAGCACCGATCCGTCCTATATCCTTTACACCTCAGGCACCACCGGCAAGCCCAAGGGCGTGGTGCGCGACACCGGCGGCTATATGGTCGCCCTCCACGCCAGCATGAGCCAGATCTACGCCTGTGGCGACGGCGATGTCTACTGGTCCACCTCGGATATTGGCTGGGTGGTGGGCCACTCCTACATCGTCTACGGGCCGCTGCTCAAGGGCGTGCCCACCGTGGTTTACGAGGGTCGCCCCGACCATCCCGATCCCGGTGTGTGGTGGCGGGTGATCGAGAAGTACGGCGTCACCCATGTCTTCACCGCGCCCACGGCATTGCGCGCCCTGCGCAAGTTCCCCGACCAGTGGATGAAGGACAGCGACATTAGCTCGATGCGCCTGCTCTACGCTGCTGGTGAGCCGCTGGACGCGCCGACCTACGAGTGGGCCAAGGAAACCTTCGGCGTGCCGGTGATCGACCACTACTGGCAGACCGAGAGCGGCTGGAGCATGCTCACCAACCCGGTGGGCGTCGAGATGCTGCCGATCAAGGCGGGATCGCCCACCAAGGCGGCCTTCGGCCACTTCCTTGAGGTGGTGGACCCTGACGGCAACCCGGTGGAGCGCGGCGAGAAGGGCTTCCTGGTTGACCACGGCCCGCTGCCGCCCGGTATGCTGATGACCCTCTGGAACGACGACGAGCGTTATGTCAAGGGATACTGGGAGCATTTTAAGGGCAAGATGCTTTACATGACCGGCGACTACGCCATCCAAGACGAGGATGGCTACGTCTGGATGCTTGGTCGCGCCGACGAGGTGCTGAACGTGAGCGGGCATCGCCTGGGCACCCGCGAGATCGAGGAGATTGTGGCCGCGCACCCGGCGGTGGCCGAGAACTGCGTGATCGGTGTGCGCCACGAACTGAAGGGCGAGGGCGTGCTGGTAGTGGCCGTCCTCAAGCAGCATGTCACCCCGGCTGAGCGGGACGGCGTGGCCCGTGGGATTCGCACGATGGTGCGCGAGCGCATTGGCCCGATTGCCAGCCCTGACGCCATCCACTTCGTCAACATGCTGCCGAAGACGCGCAGCGGCAAGATTATGCGCCGGGTGATCCGCGCTGTCTACCAGGGCGATAACATTGGCGACCTGAGCACGATTGAGGACGGCGCTACCGTCGATATGGTGCGCGACGCTGTCGATATGCTCAAGGACGATCTGTAGGCGATCCGCCCTCACCCCCCCGCCCCCTCTCTCGCTCAG